>JAJZLW010000038.1 GCA_021850505.1 Thermoplasmata archaeon | reverse complement strand
GATATGTCTATCATATTATCAGCCTTAAGCGATTAAGGGCAAGTTAATTATTGTATTTGTATATATTCTGCTATGATGGCATCAATTGTATCTGGGCCTATTGTCATCGATGACATATTAAAAAAACTTAATCCCGGAAATACAGGAGCCATAGTCACATTTATTGGCACGGTCAGGGAGAAAAGTGGCGATATCACTGTTACAGCACTGGAATATGAAGCATATATTGAGATGGCCGAATCTACGATGGTGAATATACTTGCAGGCAGCATAAAGAAATTTGCTCTTATCGATGCTATTGCAGTTCACCGCATTGGCAGGCTCGGTATCGGTGAGGCATCAATTGCAATAGCTGTAAGTGCACAGCACAGGAAAGAAGGGTTTGACGGATGCTCAGAGATACTGAACAGGATCAAGGCAGAGGCCCCCATTTGGAAGAAGGACATAATAGATGAAAAAATAACGAGATGGCATGACTGAACTCAACCGCCGCTCACTGCGGGAAATATCGCTACTACATCAGTATCCCTGACAGGATCATTTAAATTCGCGTACTTTTCATTTAATGCAATCAATAGATTTTTCTCCTCTGCCAAAATAGGATACTTTTCCTTAACTCGTTCAAGAACGCCAGAAATAGTCTGGTCGTTGCTCACATGAAAAATATCCTCGTCTGTTCTAGTTAGCTCTCTCAGTCTCGCAAAGTACCTGACTTTCAATATTATCCTCTCTGGTCCAGTAAGGTTTCCTCTTCAGGGTTGCAGTCATGAATGCGTTTTCTATCTCCTCATCCGTGGTCTCTTTCCCGCTCCTGAAAACAGGCGTGAGATCACCGGTTGTCATCAGGCAGGGCTTTAACTCACCAAGGGAGGTCACACGCATCCTAGTGCACTTATTGCAGAATTCGTAATTCCTCATCGGTTTTACTATCTCAACGCTCGCTTCGCCATTCCCATTCCGTATTCTGAAAACAGGTCTTTCATGAATGCTGTTGTGGTCGATCCTGTAAGACCTGGACGATAACTCAGCCTCAAGGTCATCCAGTGGATAATGATATTTTACATAATCCTCAGACGCCTCCTGCTCTCTCGGTACCTCGTATTCAATAATCTGGAGCAGGAATTTCTCCTTCGCGGACAATTCTATCATCCTTGGAATCTGGTCAATATTGACACCATTAAGTGCCACGAAGTTTACTTTTATGTTCTCGAAGCCTGCATTGCGTGCGCTTTCAATTCCCTCTAAAACCTTTTCGATCGCGTCTACACCCGTAATGAAACGAAATCCCTCCCGGTCGATAGAATGCATTGAAACATTGATCCTATCCAGTCCTGCCTTCCTTAGATCAGCGGCAAGCTGCTTCAGCCTTGTTCCGTTAGTAGTCATCGATATGTCACCGGTTATTATGCTCCTCGTGCGCCTGACTATTTCAACTATATCTCTCCTTAAAGTTGGTTCACCACCGGTAAATTTAACCTTGTTGATGCCAAGCTTGTGTGCAGTCTCAATTATTCTCAGAATCTGGTCTGTCGACATTTCATTGGCCTGAATTCCGGTGCCTTCCATGTGACAGAAAAAACAGCCAAAGTTACATGTGGTGTTTACCTGAACCCTGAGGCTCGAAACGTTCCTGCCATAATTGTCAGTAAGCATCTATATATCATATTTAGCCTTGGTTATTAATCTTTCGCGGTTTCATTTTGCGAAAAAACGTTTTTTAAGTTGCAGTTTCATGTATTCAATTCATATATTCAATCCAAAATTTTCATTGTTGATTGAGATATTTAATATCACCGCAGTGCTATTTCGGTTGATATGGCATCGTCAATAAACAGGTATTCAAGGTTAGAGATTCTTCATAATATCGGCAAAGAAACAATGGAGAAGATACGGTCATTATCAGTTGCAGTGATAGGACTTGGCGGGACCGGCTCACTTTCTGCGGATCTTTTCTGCCGGGCCGGCGTCCGAAAGTTATTGCTTGTCGACAGGGACTTTGTCGACATAACTAACATGCACAGACAGATACTGTTCGAAGAAAGTGATATTGGTAAGAGGAAAGTGGATGCGGCACATGAAAGACTGTCCCGAATCAACAGCGACGTTTCATATGAAAGTATATTCGCAACTTTTGATGCAGGGAACGCATTGGAAATAACCAAAAAATGCGATCTCGTGATTGACGGAACGGATAATCTAACAACCAGATTCATAATAAATGACGCCTGCAACTACAATTCTGTTCCATGGGTATTCACATCTGCCGTCGAGACCTATGGCCAGGTAAAATTGATAATACCTGGAAGATCAGCCTGCTTTGCATGTTTCGGTCCAGCAAAACTTGTGGGGTACCCGACCTGCGAACAGGTTGGTGTTCTTTCTTCCGTTCCAAATATGATATCATCACTTGCCTTTTCCGAGGCGTTAAGAATGATTGCTGATGGCAATGATGGAAGATATCTGTATCACATTGAAACCTGGCCACCATCAATTGATAAGATAGAGATTTCAAGAAATAATGATTGCAGGTCCTGTGTCAGGCATGAATATGATTACCTGACAGAAAAATACCGGGACCTGGGAAGAACTGCACTAATTTGATTATTTAGCCTGGATCTTCTGCTTTAACAGAATCTCCTGTCTAACAGGTGTCTCTGTGATATGGACCCCGGTTTGGTTTTCGATTGCTCTTGCCAGTGCAGGCGGAATTCCGATTGTTGGTGACTCACCCACACCCTTTGCCCCCGTAGCAAGCGTGGATACCGAATCTGCGAGAAAAACCTTGTAATCAGGAAGCTGATTGGCAAGTGGAACACCGGAATCAGATATGGATGTGGTCAGCATTTCACCATCTTCATTATAGAGGAGTTCTTCGTAGAGAGTCTGGCCTATTCCCTGGGCCATACCGCCTTCAATCTGCCCCCTTACCGTGGATTCGGAGAGCGGTCTTCCAACATCATAATAAGCACTGCACTCCTTGATAGTCACCTGCCCCCGTTCGCTTACCTTGCATGTTACGAGATTGCAACCAAGTGAGTCCATTGATCCCTTCTCCCTCCAGTGTGTATAGACATCAGCACCATCATCCATAAGGAGTTCTTTTGAATATTTCCCATATTTCTTCACAACACCCTCCTTTATCTTCTGACAGGCGTCATAGACTGCCATACCGCCAACCATAGCTGATCTGCTCCCCCAGGAACCGATGCCATCTTCAAGCATGTCGGTATCGCCCATTTCCAGTGAAACAAGGGACTCATCTATTCCAAGGTTTTCCCTTACAATCCTGCGAACAAATAATTCGTGTCTCTGCCCATGTGAATTGCCGCCAAGCCAGACGCGAACCTTATCCCTGTCAACAATAATTCTTGCAGTTTCCCCCGGCTGGAAAGCAGGTACCAGAACGAATATTGAGAATCCAGGCTTATCTTTCTTGAGATTCCTGTAATTTAGTTTCTCAACTGCTTCCATGAGGAACGATTTAGCAGGCGGAACATATACTCCGAGAGGCGAGGTGTGTTCCCTGTTGCTTGTATTTAACAGCCTCACATCGACTGGATCCATGTGCAGTTCATCAGCGAGTTTATCAACCATTCTCTCGATAAAGAAATGCGCTTCAGGCCTGCCCGCCCCTCTGTACGGACCCTGTACAGGCTTATTTGTCAATACTGATTTTGCCTCAATATACGCATTCGGAATATCATATGCACCGCACATCTGCATGCCTACGAAACGTGCTGCAAATTCGCCACTGCCGCCTGAATATGCACCCGCATCAACGACCACTTTTCCCTTGAGGCCATGTATTTTTCCCGTTTTATCTGCAAAAAGCTCCACATCTGCTGAGGTTCCCCTCCCAGGATGGCTTGAAGTCAGGTGATCCCTTCTGGTCTCAAGCCACTTAACCGGTTTTCCCGTTTTTATTGCAAGAAAGGCAGCGATGGCATGCTCAGAGTAGACAGATCCTTTCAGCCCAAATGCACCACCTGTGTCCGTCTGGATGACCCTTATTTTTTCCTTGGGCATGTTTAACACATCAGAGAGACCCTCCCTGATACTGTGTACTGATTGGGTAGGAATCCAGACTGTCAACTTCCCGTCTGAATATGAGGCAACTATTCCCCTGGTTTCAATCGGGTTTGTAGCCACCCTTTTATTATCAAAATGATCAGTTATCCTGATATCATATTTCTCACCGTTGAAATCTCTGCCGATAGTTACCTCTGAAAGTGTATTATTCTTCATTGATGAGTGGATCGGCTCTGATTCGATTGAAATCTCCGGGTCCATTACAGGTTTAAGGGGCTCTATATCAACACTAATTGAATCAGCAAGATCCTCAGCCTCATATCTATCCTTTCCAAGAACTGCCGCTATGGGCTGGCCAAGATAATTGACATATTTGTCCGCCAGAACCGGCTCCCTGAGATTGAGCTCACCTTCCGTTGCACCTTCTCCCACGGATGTTATATACGACGGGAAATCTTTGAATGTGTAACATTCCCCTTCTATTTTCAGTATCCTGCCCCTGGAATAGTTACTCCTTATAATGGCAAGGTGCTGCATTTTAGGAAGGACAATGTCATCAACGAACCTGCCCTTGCCCCTTACTATTTCCTCCACTGTACTCATTGTTTCACCTGTCTGGTTACAATTTCCTCTTCCTGTTCATTCATATGTTTTGAAGCTTCCTCTATAGAATCAACTATACTGTCATATCCAGTGCATCTGCAGATGTTTCCAGATATCGCCTCTCTGATCTCATCCCTATTTGCTTCAGGGTTCTTCTTGAGATACCAGTGGGCTACCATTATCATACCCGCAGTGCAATAACCACACTGAAGGCCATCTTTATCCAGGAATGCCTTCTGGAGCGGATGTAATTTATCACCTTTCGAAAGGCCCTCGATTGTTGTAATGGAATTGCCATTTGCCTGAGCAGCGAGAAGAGTGCATGATTTTACTGCCTTATTACCAAGAAGCACGGTACAGGCGCCGCAGTTCGACGAGTCGCATCCAACGTGCGTACCTGTTAAACCAAGTTCGCCTCTGATAAAGTCAACGAGCAATAACCTTGGTTCGATCTCTTTCTCAACGTCCTTTCCATTCACGTTTACCTTTATCTCAATTCTATTTACCATTTTTATCACACTCCAGAAGCACGGTCGAATGCCTTTGCAATCGCTTCTTTCCCAACCAGGCCAAGAATCTCCTTCTTGAATTCTGATCTGGAATACGAGTCTTCCATAGGATCTGATTCAGAAACCATGATTTCAGCGGCCTTGTTAATGACGTCCTTTGTAAGCTGCTTACCCTCAAGGTACCTTTCAGCTTCAATTGCTTTTATGCTCGTCGGGCCGACCGAAGTCATTCCTATCCCAGCTGATTCGCAGTGACTTGATCCATCCAGTGATATAAACGCTGCCACAGCAGCTATCGAGAAGTCCCCGGCCCTTCTCTTGTGCTTTACGTATGCCGCACCAGTCCCGTGTGGTGTTGCAGGCACTATGATTTCGGTCAGTATTTCCTCCCCGTTCAAGGCAGTTTCAAAAGAACCCTTATAGAAGTTTGATGCCTTAATCTCTTTTCTTCCTTCTTTTCCCCTGATGACATATCTAGCATTAAGTGCAAGCATGAGAGCAGGCATATCATTGCCAGGATCACCGTGGGAGCAGTTTCCCCCAATTGTTCCCACATTCCTGATCTGTGGATCGGCTATCTGTGATGCGGTCTCAGCAAGCACCATCAAATCCTTTCTTATCAGGGATGAGGATTCGATATCGCCTGTTGTTGTCATTGCGCCGATGTGAATTTCAGAACCATCTTTCCTGATATACCTGAGGTCACTAATATTCGATAAATCCACCAGATAATCGAAGGATGCAACTCTTGTCTTCATAATGGGGATAAGGCTCTGCCCACCTGCAAGAACTTTAGCATTTTCATGTGCTGATAGAAACGAAAGCGCTTCATCGACTGTCTTTGGTACAAAGTAATCAAATTCCTGCGGATACATGAATATTGGATTTAATTATAATATATAATCATTCAAGCATTCTTTTTTATATCAGGTTGCCTCATTGCCATTATTACTTCTGATATTATGCTTATTGCAATTTCACCGGGGGATATGGCACCAATGCTAATCCCGATTGGGCTGTGAATCGATTTCAGGAACTTCTCACTTACCTTGCCTTTCAATTCGGTTGAATCATACTCAAATCTTTTCCTGCTTGCCATAAGTCCAAGGTATGGTAATTTTAAACGCGACAGATGTTCCAGAACCCTGATATCGTCATTTCCCTTGGTAAGGACAACAACGTAGTTCCGGTCGGTGAATTTATACAGTTTCAGAGGATCTTCGCCCCTTGAGATATCAGAGAGATCGAGAATATCGCATTTAAGTCCTGCCTGCTTTGAGATGGCATATATCGAATCCGCAACATCATCCTTGCCACCCTGCTTAATTACGGTGAGGACCTTTGCATTCATATAAGGTTCTATGAATATCTCTATTGTCCCCCCGCAAAAAGTCTCAACAAAAATTTCATCATCGTTTTTCCTTGAGATTATCCCCTGAAGGGATGCCTCAGTTTGCTCAAGGTGAACTTTTACAGCCTTTGCCCTGTTGTTCTTCACGACATCTTGCGCAAGAGCGGATATGGCGCTTTCCGGGCATGCGCCCCCCAGGGTACCGTATAGTGGTACACCTTCACTGGAAAGTATAAGTTTGAATCCGGGCTTTGCAAGTGTGGAACCCTCTGCGCTGACCACTGTGGCCAGTGCAAATTCCCTGCCGGATTCCATGAACTCGGCCATTTTTTGAATAATATCACCATTGTCCATGCAAGTTGATTAATACAATGTTTATTAGCATTCCCATACGCTTGAAAATACTTATTT
>JAJZLW010000063.1 GCA_021850505.1 Thermoplasmata archaeon | reverse complement strand
GGTGGATCACGATCAATTAAAATCATTAAATACGATTTCTTTGACAAGTTCTGATTTGATGAATAATATGGAAAAGTTCCAAAAATACAGTGTATTCGCCATACTCGGTCTTTCTTTTTTAGGTCTTGCTGTGATATTTTACTTTGAATTCAGATTCTACCTTTCCATTCCAGTAATACACCCAGATGATTTTTATCCTTTTTATGCGGAAACTGTTATTGCCTCGCTTCCGGTTATTACTGCTTCTTTATTTCTATTCAGGAAATATAAGAATGTTATAGAGAGGAGGCCACAGAAATTTATCCGTCTTTCCTTCGGCGTTCTCTGGATAGTTGACGCCATTCTTCAGGTACAGCCTGAAATGAATAATCTCTTTGCTCAATATACTCTTTACCCGATTTTACAAATGGGCACAGTACCCGCTTTTTTTGCAAAATTCGCAATAAAATTCTGGGATACAAACCCGCCGATGATTGATCTCGCAGCAGCGATGGTCCAGTTATACGTCGGTGCGTTGACACTCGCAGTCAAGAATGGGAGGTTGTTTGTTGCGGTACAGGCAATCGCTATTATCTGGTCCATTGGAATTTGGTTCTTTGGCGAGGGTTTAGGGGGCGTTCTCTCAGTTGGATCAACATTTCTCACAGGACTTCCGGGTTCAGTTCTTTTCTATGCAATCGCTTCCATATTGCTGATAATTCTTCTCTACAGGTCTGAAAATAGCGCACATAAAATTATCAAATTTTCTATGATTATAGTCTTTATAATATCTTTTATAGAGCAGGTATTGCCATTGAACAATTTCTGGCATAATATTCCGCTTCAGATATATCCATCCCCGGATAACTTTTTAAATTTCGCAGTTGTTGTTCAGACTTTTATATATAATAGATCATTTTTATTCAACCTAATTTTTTCAGTGATTTTGATTTTTATCACTTTAACCTGGGTGTTCTCAGACAGGATTGGGCCAATTTTCACCTTTTTCTTTGCCATGTTCAGCTGGGTCGTATACCAGGGTTTAGGTATCTTTGGCCCTTTCAGCACCGACTCTAACTCTGGTTTAATTGTAGCAATCCTTTGTGTTTCTGATATCCTCATGCTGAAGAATGGGTTCGGTGGTCACAAATCTTCAATAAAAGTAATGGATAGGCAGACTGACCCGGGCAGTTGATAGAAAATACATTTACATTTAGATTCTATTTTATGTCAAAGTGTATCTCATTTGTTTGATTGAGATATTCAATAAAAGTACAGGAGCACTTAAATCAAAGTCATTTCTTCGATCTCATGCTCTTCAACGCCTCCCAGAACTCATCAGGCATAGCAGATAGCGCATTAAACTCCCCTGCACCCTCAAGCCATTCCCCACCATCTATGGTTACGACTTCTCCGTTTATGTATGATGCATTATCTGAGATTAGAAACGCAGACAGTTCTGAGATTTCTTCTGTGGTTCCAAGACGGCGCATCGGATTCCTTGATACCATTCTTTCCTCGATTTCGCCCGTTGGCACAAGGTTGTTCCAGGCACCTATTGTTTTAAATGGGCCAGGTGCTATAGCAACGCTTCTTATGCCTCTTGATCCCCATTCTACTGCCAGTGATCTTGTAAGTGCAAGAACGCCTGCTTTTGAAACGGCTGATGGTACAACGTATGCTGAGCCCGTCCATGAGTAGGTTGTTACGACGTTTAGTATCACACCTCCGCTGTTGCTTTTAATCCACTTTTTACCCATTTCCATTGAGAAATAGACCGTTCCCTGCAGTACTATTGCAATAACTGTATCAAATGCCTTGTTGGATAAATCCTCCGTTCTGCTTATGAAATTTCCAGCTGCATTGTTAACAAGCGAGTTAATGGAGCCGGTTCTTGCCTCGATATTCTCAACTGCCCTCGCAATCTGATCTGGATAACGCACGTCACACTGCTCATATTCCACTTCATAACCCATCTTCCTGATGTCCCTGCTTGTTTGCTCCAGAACCTCTCTCTTTCGACTTATAATAGACACCCTTGCACCGAGCTTTGAAAAAGTAATTGCCATCTCCCTACCAAGGCCGGTGCCCCCGCCCGTTATTAAAATATTTTTTCCAGACAGAAAATTTGACTTAAATCCAGACATTAATCCACCAGATGCAAGCGTTATGGAATATTTATTTTCTGGCTATTTTGACGATCACAATCTCTTGAGATTGGATGTTTAATCAGAAACAGAAATAAAACACTTATCAATTTGGATTAATGCTAACTATTATAATTGCAGATGCCGAGATTGAGTTTGTACCGGAAGACCTCTTTAACGAGCCTGACAGTATAAGTTATGCCAGGCGGCGGTCAAAGGACATCTCAAAGGTCTTATTGGACTCAAATTACATGCACACAGCCATAGACAAACGCTATCCAGGGGAATCAAAACGCCGGGGGCGGCCTGAAATAATACATATGGCACTCCTAGTTGCATTGGAGAGTATTCTTAATAGATCAAACAGGATGAGACTTTACATTCATACCAGGGGGGATTTCGTCATCGGGGTAAATTGGGAGACTCGGATTCCAAGATCTTACAACCGTTTTATCGGTTTAATTGAGAACCTGTTTGAAAATTCAGACAAAAAGCTAAATGACGATTCATTGCTAAAGATTTGGAAATCAGATCTAAATCAATGCATCGCCAATTATTCTTCAGGAAAGATTATTCTATTATCGCCGAGAGGCAGGTATTCAGGTGTAAGGAACCTCTTTGAAAACGACGAGGATTATACAATTATCATAGGTGGCTTTGCAGAAGGGGACTACAGATCAGACATTCCGCCTGATATCGAAAGAACCTCAATATTTAATGAAGAACTAGCCGTCTGGACTGTAATCTCGGAAATTGTATGTTCTTACGAAGGCAGGATCGGTCTGGTATAATTATTCGAATATTCCGGTGATTTGCCAATTTTTCTATCATATGGTTATCTTATAACATAAATTACATTAATATGTTTCACATTCGTGGATTTGATTAAGGTTATTTAAAATGGCGCGAATGCATACTAGAAAGAAAGGAAAAGCAGGTTCACACAGGAATAAGTATACGGAAAAACCATCGTGGGTAAAAATGTCGGAAGAAGAGATAACGGACGTAATTGTTCAGGCTAAAAGATCCGGGTCTACATCCTCGGAAATAGGCATAAAACTGAGGGATCAATTCGCGGTTCCATCCACGAAAGTTATACTCGGGAAAAAAGTTGGGAAGATTTTGAAGGAAAAGGGCGAATCTACTGAAATACCGGACGATCTGTACAGCCTGATTAAAAAATACAAGAGAGCATCTGCACATATTCAGTTAAATCCGCGTGATAAGAGCAATGAGAGAGGGGCATCACTGATAATGGCCAAAATTCTCAGACTTGTTAAATATTACAAATCAAACAGCATTCTTCCAGAAAGATGGAACCTTGACAAGGTTCTATGAGTTCGGTTAAGAGAATTATCGGTACAGAATTTCATAATAAGCTTGAAGACGCAGTAAAGCTTGTTGAGACTGAGGATTATATCAGGATCATAGCACACTACGATGGTGACGGAACCAGCTCCGCAATAATACTTGTAAAAACCCTTCTGAGGATGGGAAAAAAGATTCATCTAAGTTACATAAAGAGCCTTCTTGGGGAAGATTTTAGAAAAATGATTCTGGAATATCCAGATTACCTAACAATCGTAGTGGATGCTGGCTCAGATCAGGTAGGATACACACCTGAGTTTGAGAAAATTATTGTTCTCGATCATCATTTTTACAAACCATCACCTGCGCGTGCTCTGAACATTAATGCACGTGATTTTGGAATTGACGGTACAAGAGGAGCATGTGGTTCTACCATGGCGATGGTGTTCTCCCTTGCGGTATCTGAATCTAATAGTGACTTGATACCTTTCTTCGTATCTGGAATGATAGCTGATAAGCAGGATCTAGGTGGCATCTCAGGCCTGAATAAAATGATACTCGATGAATATTCCTCTGTGTATCTAAACGAGCGCAATATAAGTCTGGAAGGTACAACTATTCTGGACGCAATCGTATATTCCACGGATCCATTCTTCAATGGTCTCACCGGAAAACCTGATGAAGTCAAAAGACTCCTGACCGAACTCAAAATACCGCATGATACAAACCCTGGGAAACTCACAGAAGATCAGATTAGATCACTTGAAAAGAAACTTACAGCCAGATTACTGTTACAGGGATGTGGAATAGAAGCTATAAAATATATCGAATCTGATATGATGAGATTCAATGGTTTAGATTACAATTCAAAAGAGGTCAGCAGCATAATCGATGGAAATGCAAGGGTGGGAAAAAATTCAGTTGCCGTCCAGTACTTCCTTGGTGACCAGAACCTGAGGGAAGAAGTGATAAATGGATGGAAGACGTATAAAACCAGGCTCATAGATTACGTATACAGATCAATATCAGAAATCGTAAGCCTTTCACATGTTCAGTTCTTTTATGCGCCTGAATCTGAGATGGCTGGGAAAATAAGTGATCTCTTAATGCTGTATGTTGCTGATCAGAGCAAGCCTATTGTTGGCTTTAACGTAAGCGATGATAAAACAAAATTGTCAGCAAGAGGTACTATAAGGATGGTTGATAATGGACTTAATCTCGCAACTGTACTCAGGGCAGCCTGCGAACAGGTTGGTGGTTCTGGCGGCGGCCATGATGTTGCAGCAGGCGGTATAATACCGAAGGGAAAGGAGAAAGAATTTATTGAACTTGTCAACCGGATTCTGAAAGAGTCTTCAAAGAAGGATGACTGAAATTTAATTCCTTCACGGGGTTTGTCATGTGAAATTTTGTTCTTAAAGGAGCCACAAAACTATATACTATCAGTCAATTTAAGCTGCGAATGCGAAGGTTAGGTATCTATACCCGCGACTTCAGATTTTACCATGAAATATTAAAAATCCTCAAGAACTGGGGTCTTCCTTTTGTATCTATTACCGAGTCGATGGAAATACCTAAAGATGTAGCTGTTATAATAAGCTCTAACGACGATCAATCAATATCAGGCGATCAGTTAAGATGCTCAGATCCTCTATCTGCTGTGCGGAAAGGTATATCTTTCCTGATTGGAAAAGACAGGTTTAACGTGGTGGTTATTGGGATAGATCCTGGACCAAAGCCTGGGTTCGCAGTTATGGCCGACGGCATCCTGATTGAAGCTTTTGAATGTGCGGATAAGGAAACACTTATCAGAAACGTTGAAAAAGCCGCCGACGGTTATTCCTGTAGATCTTTCCTGGTTAGAGTGGGCGATGGCGACATACCCAACAGGAATCAGATTATAATTGAACTTAAAAAGAATGGATTTGCAGTTGAAATGATTGATGAATCGAATACAAGCCAGCCCCATAAAATGCATGATAACGCACTATCTGCCGCCCGGATAGCAAATGGCGGTATGGTTTCTTACCCTGCTTACACCGGGCATAGAAGACGGGATCTTTATGAGATTGAATTTACGACACTTAGAAGAGCACTAATCAAGACTGCCTGAGTTACTGCTTCTTTCTCCATTTCGGTCTTCTAATCTGCGGAACGCGTCTGGAAGCTCCAAAGACCAGGAAAAGCATGAAGGCAATGACTACTGCGGCAACATAATATATCCAGGTATAGTTAGGTGGAGTTCCATAATAGAATGTTGAGGTTGCACCCTTTATAGTAACTACAGGAGTGTCCACATATACGTTTACTGCGTTATTCCCGTTTGATAACAGATACCGATCTGGAGTTTTAGTATTCACAACAGTTGATGCATATGGAGCCAGACTGGAAATAACTTGAGTCGAGACATTAACACCGTTTATGGCAAAAGTCACAGTCACATTATGCAATGTGTATTGTGTAGGATTGGAAATCGTGGCTGACAGATTTATTGGATCCACTACCTGAATTGTGAAGGTTGTTGAATATGAAACAATATTACTGCCAGCTTCTGCCGATGTCTCGAGGAGAACATTAAGATCCTCAGCGCAGGATGGTGCAGTTATGTTGAACTGCATATATGGGGAGGAATCTTTTGTAATGTTTAAACTCGTCCCTGGTGATATACCCGTTAAGTTATTACCAGAGAACAATAAAAGAGCCGAATAGTTATTGAAACCGTAAGTTGAATTTACGTAAAGTGAAAAGCTTTCGCCGGTGTAAACAGTATGGTATTCAACTGTGGATGAAAAAATAGAAGGATAGACTGAACCGCTCCCTGAACCAGCCAACGAGATTGCCGGCATCAGCATTATTGCCACGACTGCAACTAAAAAGAGAAGTCTCTTCATCTCTTCCTCCTTCCCCTGGCAGAAGCAGCGATTAATCCAATTACGACTGATGCTGCTATGATAATAATCCCGGTAATTAAAGTAAGTGTGGGATCGCCGGTAAATGTTGTAATTCTGGTACCGGTCGTTTGCAATTTAAGGCTTACTGAGCTTGGGAAATTAACAGTTACGTTAAGTGCCTGGCTCTTCAGGTTGGCGGTTGAAAACATGAGGCTTGCGGTTCCAGTAAAGAACGAGGTCTTGATCTGCGAGATGTTCAGGAATACTGATGCGGTGCTGAAATATTGAACCTTAATGGCAGAGGAACTCAAACTTGAGTTCCAATAGTATTCTGAGGAAAGATTAGCTGAGTCAAGAACCGCACTGATTGACAGATTTGTGTTTCCAGTATTCTGTATCCTGATTGGAATACTGATCCTGGAACCGTAAACTGAGTCAAGTGAGGGTACAAGGTAAACCCTGAATCCTGGGTGTTTGACAATATTGACAAACAGGCTTATTTTATATACAGATGAACCATAGGTTGCATTAAGAATTATCCTGTTCTTGCCTGCGGGAAGATTGTTAGGTAGAACCACATTTGCGCTCAGCAATACTTTCTGGCCAGGCTCAACATAGACCTTGGACCTGTTTACGGATGCAGTTATACCGGCAGAACCGGAGGAGAATGTAAGATTAACCGCTGTATTGCCATTGTTTACAATATAAAATTCGATGTTTGACACGTTTTGACTTTCGTTGGCAGAGGTAACGTTTGAAATCATACCAGAGCTAAATCTGTAAATGTCAACCCTTGAAAGGGAGAGGGTAATGTATGTATTGGGAGTATTAACTAATTCTGTTGTTGAAGTGCTCCATGACACGTTTAGAGAAGCGCCGGTGTAATTAGTCTGTGTTATATTTTCCTGAGCGCTGAAAGTGTAGATGCCTGTCGGCAGATATATCCCCGGATAAGTCGTGTTATATAATATAACAGAAGAATTAAATGAAATTGTGACGTTTGAAGTGACCGGGAGATTTAACCTGGAAACGTATATTTTGGTCAGATATGAATTTCTCAAGTATATATTGTTGGAGAACGAAACATAATTTGAATTAATAAGCAGATAATCAAATCCGGCAAGGTGACTCGAATTCAGTGTGGCATATAATGTGTAGTTGCTGCTGGGCAGATTCATTGAGTACTGACCATATGCATTACTCACTGTGTAATTAACAATTGAACCGGTTGAATTATAAGCGAAAATACGGCTGTAAGGCAGGGGTGCCCCGTTATAAATTGTCGTACCATTTACGTTAACAGAAACCACTTTTTCTGTGACAGGAACAACAACATTGCCCGCTTTGTTCAGTAAAAACTGGCCAGATCCAGATTCCGTGTATCTTACATGATTTAAAGTATAATTCCTGATATATTTAATACCGTAAGTTCCAACTGGCAGGATAACATAATTATTTGAAGTAGAAATTAGACCTGATTGGGAAGATATGAGATATTCACCACCTGATGTCCCAAGTGAATTATTTAATGTAACAGATAAACTTGGCTGGTAGACAGGATAAACAGTCGTATTCGAGGTTATATATACTTCGGAAATGTTTGCCTCAGTTCCATTCAGAACATACACTGTGTATTGACCCGGAGCCAATCCAGTCGGGTTAACGCGTATTCCATCATGATTGAAAATAACTGATGTTCCAGTCGAGGATCTTATAGAAAATATTGATGTATAAGCAGAAGTAAAGTAAGAAGTTGCACTCACAGGTACTGTCACAATCTGATTTACTGAATTTACCGCAGCACTATTGGAGAAAAGGGAAAGTGAATATACACCAGGGAAAACTGGACAGGATCCTGTCCCGTTCGATATAGAAACCACATAGGAATCTACTCCGTAAAGAGTGGCGGTGACCGAGAGATTGCTTGCCACTGAAGTTCTTAAGTTTAAGTTTAATGTTGATGTATAAGGTGTCATGACCAAGCCGACCGACGTCGAATTACCAGAAAGAGTCGAAACCGCCTTCTCAAACCCGGGCGAAATAAGGTCAAGTTGATATGCACTTTTTGCAGATATTGGGTGGATTACAAAAGATGTTCCGGACGAAGTCACCGGCGCGGCAAATATTGGTAGGCCGTTTTGATATTCCATAACCACTCCCGTATCAGGGAAAAATTTCTTAAACTGAGTATCAAGGGTACCAATACTTACATTTGTTTTATAGTTAAGAGGGAGTTGAAGCTGATAATTGCCCAATATCTCCATCTGCATAATCGATCCTGTTATTATGCCGTTTGACTTGAATTCCGCTGCTATCGAGTAAACATTCCCAGGTATGCTGAAGTTGAAATTATATGAACTAGAAGTCGGGGAAATGAGCAGTGCGGAATCTGAAATGACTTCAAAGAAACCAGATCCGTTGGCCGTTGATCTGGAATATGCTGATAGATTGAGATTATATGAAGGCTGAAGTGAGATATTTATGGTCGTGTTATTTGTGATAAAATAGGAAGATGCAAAAACATTGTTCCCCTTTGAAGCATAAACAGTGTAATACCCAACAGGAATATCGATAGAAAATTTGCCATTTATGACAGGTGCATTCCATGAATCTGAAATCTGACCACTTCTATAGAAATAAATCGTAGAAGGGTTGGAATTCAGTACCTGACCGGAAACACACGCAGACAGAACTGGACTGATGATAAAGGAGGCGTTTAGTCCCCATAAGGTGAAATTAATGTACTGCCTGTTGGAAATAAAGCCCTGGCCTCTTGTAAATAGGGTATAATTTCCCGGTGGAACAAAAAGATTGGAAATACCGGTTGAATTCGTAACCGATGTCGCATTGAATTGAGGTGATACCGCAAAAGTCTTGGCCCCATTAAGTGGATAATTTCCAGTGAACACGGATAACTGTATTCTGTCCATTTTAATTTTCAGGTTATTATTAGAGGTCGAACCTGAATTCACTGATACTGACGTGAAATTATCGTAACATTTTCCGTTAGACAGATAGCTTACATTATATGTAGCTGGAACTGCATAGCTCAAAGTATAATTCCCGTTTACTACATTAACAGTATACTGGGCTGCATCTTCACCATTAGTGAATTTAAGAGTGCCATTCCCTGCAGAAACTGTTTTTGTGTCATTGGCTGTATATTTAAGAACGAACTCCAGGTTGCCGGTAAGATTGCCTGATTTTGCAATAAAGTTTTCAGTTATCCTATAGCCGGGGATCCCCCCAACCGAATTTGCAGAAACTAATCTTTCTGCCTGCGCTTGGGTAACTGTTATATTGGTGTTATTAAGGTCCGAAGCCCCAATGAGGTACTGACTGTTTAACTGTCCTTCTGTCACATAAATGGAATCGTTTCCAGGAACACCTATTAAGCAGTAATAGCCATTGGCGTTTGTTGTAGTAATATCGTGAGGAATCCCATACTGATCGAACAGAGTAACATGTGCTCCGGGAACAGCTTGACCACTTGGTGTCGTAACTCTACCACTTATAATAGCCCCGGGATAGTAGGCAACGATTGGGTCATAGGCACCCTGAATGCTCCCAAGTGTAGGAAGTAGTATTGAAGTACCGTAATGCTCCTGCTCGTACTGGTAGGCTGTTTGTATCGGTATGAGTTTGAAAGCGTTGGTGTGATTCTGGTAATTGGTATAAGGATTCCATGGCACATTTGCATAAACTATCTCAAAGTTGCTCATATTCCACGCAGGCATTATGGGTGCAGATGTCTGGTTAACGGTAAGTCCTGGTATCCCCTGTGAAGACCCGACTACAGAAGGTGGATACCCCACTGTAAATCTGTAAATCGTTGAATTATAGAAAGCTGGGCAATATGCGATGTTATAACCTGTTACAACAGCGGTCGTCGGTGTCTGATTCAACTGATACGTTGCGTTGGATGTTATTGCATAAATCTGGTAGTACGGATACGGAACAATTTCCCCCTGGTACGAATAGGAGAGCTGATCTGTGAGATATTCAGGTGCGTAAAAAATACCAGGGTCCGTCCCTGATACAGGGAAAAGATTGTGGTCTATTGTGACATACTGAATATTATATCCAGTTTCGTCTATGAGTGAAGAATATAAATTGTTGAGTGTTGTTAGGGAATATTTAGAGGAGAGGGAACCACTGAAGACCGCAAACATTGCGTTTGCGCTTGTTAAACCAGAAATAAATTTCCCGTATACTGAAGGGTTATTTAAGACGATATTTATGTAAGCTCCGGGGTTCTTTATGTCGCCATAAAGGAATGATGCCTCGCTTGAACCAAGGAAGCTTACCATGGTGTTATACACATTAGAAGGTAGTGAATTGCTATTGTTGTCATAAGAACCCTCTAGAACCCTTGCGATGAAGAGAGAAACTATTTGAGACTGGTTCTGTGCCAAAAGCATTTGCCCCGTAGCCTGGAAACCCTGCTGGAAATCATCAGCTACGGTGGGATGCTGACCAACTATCAGTTCCTGAAAGCCGTAATCCCACCATGAAACAAATGCCGGCCTGTCAATAAGAGGTACGTTAGTGTTCTGTGTGGCCAGCCATGTCAATGCCTGATTGAGCGGAGTTGAGCTGTTCGTGATTCCAAAACCATAGGTTCCAACAAACTGGTCGTTTGAAGAAGAATAGTTAACTAATGGTTGAATAAAATATGGGAGTGAATTGTAAATATCCTGATTTATCCTTGGAGCATTGTTTTCAGGAACAGCAGCATTAAACATGCCAAAACCAGAAGGCAGAATAATGAGTATGACAACAAAGGCAATCAAACCAGCCCTGGCAGGAGAAAGGTTTCCCTTGACTGACTTCTTAAATCCAGCTGCCTCCATCGGTGTTCTGCGTCTTATTTCAGCAGTTTTTATCAACCCAGCAAAGTAGGCGAGGATTGCACCACCCATTGCAGCGTAAGCAGGCGCAGCCGTAATGTTAAACCTGGCCGCGGCAAAGCTCATATATATTGAAACAAGTGAAAATACAAGGAAGAGAACGTAAGTATCTGTTTTTTTCTTGAAAAATAAATATATTGTATAGACAAGACCCGCTAATCCAAGAAGGAACTGACCAACACCAAAACCAGATATATATTCACCCAGTGGTGGAGCAGCTGCCTCGGCGATTGTTTGGTATACCCTTGTCTTTATAAAGTACCCCTCACCTGCCAATATACTTGACACGGTAGAAGGAAATGCATAATATGCCCCGACCAAAACACCGCCGCCTATGATTATAAGTAATGGCAGGGTAATTAACCACGGCCTCCGCCCGACGAAATTGACAAGAATACCAAGGAATACCACAAAAACCGCAATGTAAAGACCATCCTTATACCAGGGTGAAATCTCATTAATGCTGTCGTAGTAATAGAAACTCATAACAAACGCGAGAACAAAAAACAGAAGTGAAAGATAAGTAATGTAACCGGTCGGCCGCTTTGTTATAAGATTGATCATTAGCTGCACAACAAAATATATGCCGACAATTGCCTCAATATATGCGTATCCCTGCCACGACAGCATAAGAGCACCTAAAGATGCTGATCCTAGCAGAGCATAGATTGTCGACAACCTGTTTTCGTTGAAATATGATCTTATTTCTGATAACCTTGTTTTGTATGCAAATGGATTAAGATCCTTTGCTATCCTGGACTTCTTGCTCGCGGTTACAGATTTTATGACAAAGTAAATGGTAAAAAAGGCAAACAAGAGTTCTGGAGTATGCATCCTCCCGTCGGAAAGTATGCCGGCTGAAAGATTGCTTGGCATCAGCGTATACAGGATAGCGGCCAGGATACCTGCCTTTATCCCAAATATCTCCTTAGAGATAAGATATACAGGTATAATTAATAAAGCACCAAATAATGCATCAAATTCTAGGAAAGTGAACGTGGCAGCTGAATTAACATTATAAAAGGGACTGGCGAGTGTGGCAATGAAAACCACAAATATCTCAAAGAATGGATTCCTTGGATCTGTTGTACCAACTGGATAATTAATCGCTGGATCAAACAGCAGGTAATGCTTTGTCTGCAGGAAATAAGTGATAACCCTGTAATTATAATAGGGATCACTTCCACCAGACACATTTAAGAAATTAGTCCCAAAAGTGGCGGGCCATGCTAAATAATTGGCTACAAACAGATATACTGCAATAAGAATTGACAGTACGGTAACTTCTGGGTGAGCAGCAAAGAATTTCCTGAGTCTTGAAAGATCTGTTTCAGTGGTTTGAAGTTCCAACGTCATGCCAAGAAACCGTAATGAAATCTCCCTATAAAAAACTAAACTAATTTACATATACTCGTATTTCAATGTTTATGGAATTTTTCAAGATTTCTAATAAATTGTATTAATCTATTCAGAGTGCAGAATCAATTTCATCAAAATATCAGGCGTCTTGCTTGATCTTTGCTGATTGTTAGATTTTAATTTCTACTGAAGAAGAGAAAAGAATTATCAGATGCTCAAAATTAACATGGAATAAACAACAGATAAATATTTCAGATAATAGCAATACTTACCATGATAAATGAGCAAGAATCTCCAGAACAAGATTTCCGAGTTAATCTCCAATTCAGGTACGGAAGGAATACTTCAATCAGATTTGGAAAAAAAATTAAAATGTTCTAGGTCCAGGGTTTCCGAAATTATTAAAAATTTGCTACTGAATGGCAGTATAATAAGGAAAAGAGTTACTGGAAGGAATTATGCTCTTTGGGTTCTGGAGAAGTTCCCCGGTTATATTAAAGGCATAATCCGGGTTGGAATGTTGCCTTCAACCGAATATATGATTCATCTTATTTTGATAAGGGAATTTGCAAAAAATGTTTCCAGCCGCTTATTAACTGTATTATACAATAGCTCCTCACTTCTCTTGGATGATCTGTCTCTGGGTAAAATTGATATTGGCTTTGCACCTCTTACATCGTTTCTGCTCCGTTCTGGAGAGTCAAAATTGAAAATTATAAGCGAAGTAGCATCAGGCGGGTCCTCAATCTGTGAAAATGAAAATGCTATGGGAAATATTATAATGACAAGCGAGTACTCATCAATGGCAGTAATGACAGCCAGATTCATCAGGTCTAATCCTGATTTAGAATCCAGGATGATGCTTACTCCACATCAGGCTGTGGAAGACTTCTGCAGTTCAAAGTTCAGGTATTTATCAATATGGGAACCATATCTCACATTACTCAAGAAAAATGGTTTTGACAGGGTTGTTTTATCTTATGAAGAATCCATGGATGATTCTACCTGCTGCGCCCTCGGAATTTCGAAATTATTTATGGATAACCAGGCAAAATTGAATGAACTCATAGATATAATTAGAAAGAAGGGAAAATATGTCCTAAAATACGAAAGGAAAATTGACCAGGAGGTTCAATTTTTCTCAAATATATTATCAATTCCTGCTGACATAATTCGTGAGTCAATTGTCAGTTATAGGTTTAAGTTTGGTGTTTCAATATCCAGCCTTAAGAAGGTATCGTCCCTTACTGGTATATCAATTACTAAAGAGAAAATAGAAGAACTTGTTTATTAGACCTTGACGTAGCAGTAAAACCTTCTTCTTGAGTCTGTAAGACATACCCTGATCCTGACTAAATCCAATTCAACCAACTTATGCAGGGCAGACTGGATTGTCCTCAATGGAAGACCGGTTTCAAGTTCGATCTGAGAGATTGTTCCTATCTTTAACTGAGATAAAGATTTAAGGACCAACCGACAGGACGGTGATATTCTAATCTCACTTAAAGTCTGCACCATTACTTTTAGCAGATTAATACCGCTTATTAAATGTGATGTCAATTAAACAATAAATTAACACTGGCAGATGTGAACTTATAATACTTCATTTCATATTTCACTGAAATATCCACCCATAAAATTATTTTCAATTTAAGAGTCAAAATAGATGTTTCAATTGGATGCGAAACCAATTTTATCAGTGGAATATATAATCCTCGATTATTTTGGAGAATATGTGCCCAACTGCGATGTGTGATTCCTGTATAATTGAGGTTCTAGTGCTGTTAATCCTGATACAAATATCAGATTCACCTGAAACTTCGTTTCCGTTTTTACCTGTAAATGATATGGTGAGACATCCAATTTGCTTTGCTGCTCTTAGACCCATGACGACGTTTTTTGAATGCCCACTGGTGGATATTCCAATAACACAGTCTTTTGGATCGCAAAAGGCCAGAACCTGTCTGCTGAAGATTTCATTATAATCGTAATCGTTAGCTATAGCTGTTAGAGATGAGGTGTTAACTGTGAGCGCCATTGCAGGCAATGGTTTTCTCTCCATTTCAAAATGACCCACAAGCTCCGCGGCAATGTGCTGAGAATCAGCAGCACTACCGCCATTTCCAAAAAGAACAAGCTTGCCCCCGTTTTTAATCATTTTGGCAATCTGCATTCCTGTTTCGTAGACCAGTTTAAAGTCAATTGACCGGCGAACCTCTGCGCCATCCTGAATATAATCCCTGACCTCATCTTGATTCATGCTCTTTAAATGCAGAGGAAGGTTAATATTTTTTTTCTATATAGAGACTGGAATTGGTTGTTAATCCAGATAAAGTAAAATCTAAAGGAAACATTTGGCTATATTGCACCATAATCGCTTTTTCAGTTTATTCAGCAGTTTTCAGTTATGTGGTCATTGAAAGATATCTTTCATTCAATGCCAATATATTTGACTTGGGACTTGCCTCGTCTTATCTATACTCAATCGGCCATGGCGGGTTGATTTCAACAGCTGCGGACCCAAGACCTTTTCCAGTCCAGAAAATGATTGTACTGGTAATTGCACCGTTTTTCAATCTCTTTCCTGATCCATTGTGGTTGGTTGTATTTCAGAGTATATGGATAGGATTGGGTATCTTTCCACTTTATGCAATATCCTCTCAGATTCTAAGGGAAAGAAAATTTGCAGTTTTTATCTCTATTTCATATCTCCTCTATTACCCGCTGTCCGGGGTCAACTGGTTTGATTTTCACTTTATGGCACTTTTTCCAACTTTTTTCCTATGTGGTTTTTACTTCCATTTGGTGAAACGCAATGGCATCTCAGTTTTAAGTATGCTACTTGCCACAATATGTGACTATCTTGTTCCGTTGATTATGATATTTTATGCTTTGCATCTCTTATTAGTGAAGAGGGAGGAGAGAAAAAAAGAATTGAAGTTCGCTTCTGTAATAATTGGAATCAGTTTAATTATCTTTATTGGTGCTATGATATATGCATCCAGACTATTACCACTCGATTACACTAACCTCACGGGGACTTCGACGTCGACATCATTCGGTCCCAGTTATATTAGTAAGATATCATATTTATTACAGATGCAGTTTCCAGTAATATTTACATCATTCCTGGCCCCGGAAACACTTTTGATGTCGGTGCCATATTATGTTCTCGCGTTTGTTAACAATTATCAACCATATATATCAACAATGTATTTTCAATATCCAGCACTGACCGCCCCAATAATATTCATCTCCTCTGTTTACGGACTGAAAAGGATAAGGGAATATTTAGGTTCTAGGAATAATCTAACTAAATATCTGAAAACAGTCTCAGGAATTATCCTTGCAGTCATATTGGTTTTGAATATTGGACTGTTCTCTTTTTATTCTCCTGTGGGGGAACTTTATACTTCAAACAAGGATGGTAATATTTCTGAGTTTATAACTGGAAATGATTTTAGTTATAATGCAGTCAGCTCAATTAATGTGTCAATTTGCGACATAGAGCTTGCGGAAATGATTCATCTGATTCCAAAAGGCTCATCTGTACTGATCCAGAACAACATGCCGCAGCTTTCAGTAAATTATAATTGGACTCTTCCAGATTTCTATGTAAACAATACATTTCCAACTTATATAGTCATAGACCCTTATTCCTATTATTACTCACATTACAGTGTAGCATATCATGAAACAAATTATACCATGCAGACTCTTTCCAACGCACTAATTTCAACCGGAAGATATTCTGTCTTTTCATCATTCAAGGAAATAGAGATTTTAAAGTTGAATTGAATGATTTGTTTTTACGATAACCAAAGGTAACAGGGAGCATGGAGGTATAAAAGATTTATATAGTGTAGATTATTAGTCAACGGGTTGAACGAACTTAGCTGCGAAATTTTTAAAACTCTCACCTGGCCTACCGAAAGAGATTTGGACCAGAATGAAGACAGCATACCTAAGAGACCCTCGCCTTATTGGGTCTATGAAAAATTACTGGCAAACAGAGAAAAATTGTCCTCTGATCTAAAGATTACAAAAAATGCCACAATAGAGTGCTGGCACAGTATGATGAACTATATTGGTCTAAGGCTTGTTATGAATGCTTCCAGGTTTGGTTATTACCGTGCATTAATACTGACAAAAGATCACAATTACCGTTCTCCTTCATACAGCGAAGAGAATTCCTTCAAGAAATGTGTTGAATCGATTCATTCAGGAATAATTATAGAAGAAGATCATATGTTTTTTGGAAGCATAATCTCTTTTGTCTATAGAAACAAGTCTTCTCTAAAAAAAATAAGGTCAATCATTGAGGAGCAGTTATCTAATAGCGAAATTCTATCTATTATGGAATTCAGCGACAACCCTGTGAATAGCAATTTCCACAGTTTGAAGCGGTGTTTCAGTTCAGATCTGCGATCAATCAGGACAGATCATGCAAGGATCCTCCTTGAGCTTATAGATTCGCCACTTGAAAAATTAAATGAAATATCTATGAAACTGGGTCTTTCAAGATCAACCGTCAATAGAAATTACAGCGATCTCGTAAGGTCGGGTTTAATTACAATTGAACCATATATCAGAACAGAAAACAACAGGGAATTCATTCTAGTTAGTTTTCAGATCGAACCTCTTTCAGGCAAGGTTAAATCCAACAGCCTGGATCAGATTCCAAACAGTTGGTTAAAGGAAAGAATAATCGCAAGAAAGTTTTCAGTACCAAATAGGATCCTCATTTTGACCTGGCTTGACAATTTTGATCAGATACGAATGGCGATAAGGGAAATTGAGAAATCTAATCTCAAGGTCAATTATGCAATATTGCAGCAAAAGACTACTCATAGCACAAAACTGAACCGGGAGATCGTATTGCGGTCAATGGGACTTCCTAAAAAACAAGATGCTTTTAAGCGAAACTACATGCCTAAGGAATATCATGAGCAAACTGTTGAAAATTTTAATATGAGGATCTAATATTTATGAATGAACACGAGAATTCCCAAAATCTTTCTTGATCCCCTGAGTTTAGGTTTGGAAAGTTCATATATAAATTACGTTCCTACCTACCCTGCGAATCTATCACCGCTTGTAACCAGACGGAGACTTAATAGAGTGGATGGCAGGTTACTCGAGTCGTGGAAAAGATATAAAGATGCGTTTTATTTCTATCATCATCTAAATACAGACCTTTTTCAAATGAAAAGGGCAGCAATCTTCGCTGAAAGTAAAATTCCATTCAACGTAGATCCAAATGACTATATATCCGAACTAAAGGATGTTGAATCCGTCATCGAATCTTTTATTGTTTCAAGAAACGGAGACCTCAAGCACCATCTGCAGTTTGATATCGTCTATGAAAAAATGTCTCAAATTGAGAAGATTTCGAAGGAAGTGGCCTCTGTTTTGGACGGAGTAAATTTCAACGGCACAATCCGCCATTATGAAAGAATGAAAACGATTGACAAAAAGTGCCTGAACGTAATTTTAGACGGTAACAAGGAGCGAATAAACGAACCTGCCAGAGAGTTACTTTACCATATGGCAACCTCTAAAATCCAAATAAGTGAATTGAGGAGCTACAATGCTAGAACAAAATCAAAACAAAAAAAATTGCTGGAATCTAACATAACATCACTCTTGCCGGCAATGGATACTTTTTTTGTAAGTGGTACTATAGTGCTGAAAGTCACATTGGAAATAAACATTGAAAACAGAAATAATCTTGAAAAATTGATTCAGGATAATGACATGGTATCAGAAAGAATAATAATGGCTGAGAACCAGTTATTGGGCGAAATAAACCTGTTCGTAGAATGCAGTAACGCTGATGAGATGATTACAACTTTAAATTATTTCAGGGATAATTATCAGGACCTCAAACCTGCATTTTCAGTTTGGGGAAAAAGAACTGTTAATGCCGCTTGGATTCGAAGCCTTTTAAATAAGAGGGTAAGACTTGGTTGATGCTTCAGTATCTATAGGGGTTACCAGACATAATTATGACCGGAAGAATTTGTTTATCCTCTTGTCCATTTCCTTTTTTACAGCGATAACTTTAAGATTGATCATATTGTTTTCAAGATCTCCATATTTTTTTGGAGGCGACTTATATTCTTATGTCACTTTCAGTGAGGAGATAAGGCTGAACGGTATGTTAATACCTTTCAACAATGCATTACACTTTCCAGGGACCGGTTTTGTGTTTCCTCCATTAATTCCCTTAGTTCTTTCGCCTTTTGTGATTTATTTCAACACACAAAGAGCACTAGAGATATTTACGTTGTTAGAAATACTAACAGGATCAATTTCTACGATACCGGTTTATAAAATATCAAAATCTATATTTGATCACAAAACCGGGCTTATTGCCTCTTTTATATACAGTACTTTCCCTCCATTTATATACCTTGATATATGGGGTGACTTTGCACAGGTTGCAGGCCTGCTTTTGATTCTACTGATTATAATGACAGCGATCAGCATTATTGAAAATAATAACAGGCGATCCAGTACAATCCTTCTCGCGATCTTGATAATTGTACTTGCATATACCCATGACCTCTCATTTTTCTTTGTAATATTTTATCTCCTGATTGCAGTTGTGATCCTTTCACTTCTCAGTCGATCCAGAGGTAAGGATCTTAAATCGACTCGATCAATATTTCTGGGAGGAGTTTTGGGCGCAGCAATTGGTTCTTCGTGGTACTTCTATCATTCAAGCATTTTTTATTTCCTGACTGGCCACGGGTCTTCCCTTTATAAAGGTGGAACAGTCTATCAGTCGATATATTCCCTATCTGTCGAATTTGACATACCTTATGGATTTCAGTGGATTGTTTATGTTTTCTTTGCTCTATTGATCATAACCTGGATCTACCTGCATTCCAGTCAGCACCGCGATGAAGAGGTTTTAATCGATGCGCTGCTTGCTGCTTCGTTAATACCGATTATGGCCTTTGCTTTTGATCCTGTTCTTTTCTCAAGGTTCGGATATTTTGTATCATTGGGTTATATCTTTACAGGTTCTTACTTTATAAGCGATCTAATTTTCAGGAGGCACGCAGGAAACATCAATTGGAAGTATCTAAAAAACGCATTAAAAATAGGAACGGTGTTGTTCATTGCCCTCTACGTTTCATTTTCAGTTGTAATGAATGAGAATGCACATGATTATTACGTGGCTGGCGGCCAGAATATTTCATATTATAGTGACTGTGGCGTGATTCACTGGTTTGATTCACAAAACAACAGGACTGAAGTCATAGCTGCGCCACAGGCGATCGGTTTCATGTTAATGGCATTTACTGGAAATCCTGTTATAGTGAATGAAAGTATTTCACTCCTCACCCAGCATCTGGAATTTGAGGAAAGTATTGCTGCCGGTATACTTGTGCATTTTTCTCAGAATGTTTCACAGCTTCAAGAGATCGAGATGAATTATCATGTTTCTTACGTAGTATCTTCAACGGGCTATATTGGTAAATATTACAAGTCAGTATATTCAAACACAAATTATTCAATTTATATGCTAAATTTATAATCGACTAAATGCAGACATCCAAAAATAATTCGGTTTGAGTGGGTGATTCCTCGTTTTAATTCCGCAGAGTTAATAATTTCTATATATTCGTTAAGTCTACACTTGAATTGAGCTATATTGGAAGTAAGCGAGTTAGATAAGGAAAAACCCCAAAGACATGGTAACATTAAGCTCAGGAGGATACTTTATCTAATCTATGGTGTTTTTTTCATAAATTTTGCGTTTTTGACGTGGGCAATTGTTGGGTATCTGGACCTCTTTGCTCTTGTTCTCATATGGATACTTCTGGTATTTTCTTTTATTTTCATCTTTTATTCAGTATATTCTGGTGAGGACTTCAAATACGCAAAATATCTAACCACTGCAGCTTTTATAATATCATTTATTCTCTTTGCTGATACTATTCTTAGACTTGCTCCTGCGTATGGAACTGATGAAATAGCCATTGACACATACTCGGGTTACCTGTTCATTCATGGAAAGGATCCATATATCAACTCCAACATGCTCAATGTCTTCGCATTTACCGGTCTTCCGAAGAGCCTTATAACGCCGTTATTGACGGGTGGAGCAGTCGAATATCTTGTTTATCCTGGTCTATCAGTACTGCTTTTCATCCCGGCGCTTCTTCTTAATATCCCTACTTTCAGTGTACTGCTGGTATTCAACATACTGGCAGTGGTTATAGCCTACCTTTATTACCAGAAAACGGGTTTTGAGGTGGCAACTATAGCCCTTATCGCAGCAATGCTAATCGACATGGAATATGCATTTTTCTCCGTTGATGGAGTGACAGATATAGTATGGGTTGCATTTGTCAGTGCATCATATATCTTCAGAAAACGCCCATGGCTGTCTGGCTTATTATTTGGTCTTGCCGTATCTTTCAAACAAACGCCCCTTGCGATGCTCCCCTTTTTCCTGTTCTTCTTATATAATGAAAATGACAGAAGAAAGTCATCTGTTTTGGAGTTTATTGCAATAGGTTCCCTATCTTTTATTCTTACAAATATTCCATTCATCTTAATGCAGCCATATGACTGGTTGACAAACATAGTTGAGATTGCATTTCAACCAATAATAGGCGTTGGCCTTGGTCCATCAGTTACCTCTTTTGCGGGCTTTATCTCAATACCATCTGATGTTTTCACAATAATATCAATTGCAGTTCTTTTCTGCTTCCTTGTGGTTTACATCGAGAAATACAACAACCTGAAGTTTGCATTCTTCACTTTTCCGGTTGTTGTGTTTCTTTTCAATTACAGAGTCCTTGAAAACTATATAGTTTATTGGCCATTTCTATTTTTCATTGTTCTTCCTGATCTCTGGAAAGAAAAGAGATTGAAGGAAAATTTTGAAACGAGCGAAAGACACCCGATCCTGTCACGCCTTACAGGCGGAAGGAAATTTGCAGCAGCACTGATTGTGATTTTGATAGCTGGAGGTGCAGCTGCTTCAGCGGGTTTTGTAATAACTCATAGTATACCACAATCGCCGTTTGAGATTACAAATATCACATCCGCTTCAGATCCATTGGACATACCCAATTCAATAACAAAGATGATAGTTTCTCTCAACTATACCCCTCTTGAAAACGAAGCAGATCATCAAAATGTTCTTTTTAGAATATTTCCAAACAGTGGGCTGGAAAATGTGAATTCACTGCTCTGGTATTCCAACGCCAGTCTTGTACCGGGATTGAATAACGTTTCCATTTACCCTGATGCGGCTGCGGACTTCCTAAATGAGAGTTATACTTTCAAGCTTGAGGCCTATTATGGTAATTTCACCTCTTTTTTCAGTTTAAAGAAACCTTTGAGTATAAATGATTCACTTCCCATGGAGGATCCAACTTTGATTTATCCAACTTACCAGAGTAATGAGCCTTATGATGGCTGGTACTATTCAATGACTGGCCCCGGTAAATATGATTACAGATACTTAATGACGGGAATCAATGAGACAGTTTATGTCGATCCTGGTCAGAAAATGAATTCAAGTTATCTTTATCTGAGATCGGCTATTAATTTTACATATCTGGCGGATTCGAATTATATATTCAGCTTTAACTACAGCGGTTCAAATTCTGAGATTCAAAATACAACATACCAGAATTTTACTTTTAAAACCTTTTCAGGTGTCGTGTTTTCATTTGATTCTGGTTTAGAACAGCTATGGTTAGGTTTCAATAAGAGCGTTTCTGGTTCATATTTTGATTTTGTGAATGCTGACAGAATGCTGATTGTAACAAGCCAAACCACTATTAACTTCAAGACCATTATGGAATATCTTAACAAATATCAATGGAGCTATGATGACTCGATGTTTTCATTTGTTTTAGGGGCAAAAGATGGAAACCAGACTCTTTCAGCTGAGTTTTACAATGTTTCGTTATTTCAATCATCAACGCCCTCAACCGTGTACCAGAATTTCAGCAATTATTCGTTATACACCTTCAGGTATTCAAGTGTTCTGGAAGAAGATACTAGATGGTAGAGCTAACCGTTGAAATTCCCACTTACAATGAGAGAGATAATCTGCCTATTCTTGTCAATAAGCTTCAGAACCTGGGACTGGATCTTGAGATAGTTATAATTGATGATAATTCACCGGACCGCACCTATGAGGTAGCCGATGAACTTTCCCACCAATATTCAAACGTAAAAGTGATTAAAAGACCTGGCAAGATGGGGCTTGCGTCAGCTATAGCAGATGGGCTGAAGGTCGCCAATGGAAAGTATGTTGCAATTATGGATGCCGATCTGCAGCACCCACCTGAAACACTTGTTAAGATGCTCAATGAGGCAAAGAGCGGAAATGATATTATAATTGCCTCGAGATATATATCAGAGGGTAGTTCCGGTAAATTTAGTTTCTTCCGAAAGATTGTATCAAAGGGTGCCACTTTTCTGGCACATGCAATACTCCGTGAAACAAGAAATGTCAAGGACCCCATGTCTGGATACTTCATCTTCAGGAAGGATATACTTGATGGGAAGAAGATTGAGTCCAAGGGATATAAAGTTCTACTGGAGGTGCTCGTGAAGGGCGGACCTGATAGAAAGGTCTCAGAAGTACCGTATGTTTTTGGAGAACGTTATCTGGGACAGAGTAAGTTAACAATGGGTGAAAATTTAAAATTTATTGGCCTATTATTACTTTTATCAGAATTCAGACCGTTGAAGTTCATAGTGGTAGGCCTGACCGGGATACTCGTTAATGAAGGGCTTCTGTTTGCCCTGCATACCTTTACCCCGCTGAGCCTGTTATATGCCGGTATTATATCAATCGAATCCTCGATACTTTCAAATTTCCTGTTAAACCACCTGTGGACATTTAAGGGCAGAAACGTTGGGAGTTTATTCAGGGGGATATCCAGATACAACCTTATAGCACTGCCCGGTGGTATAATCAATCTGTTAACCCTTCTGAAACTGGCTGAAGTCACACATTACCTGATTGCGAACATAATCGGGATAATGCTCGCATTTGCGTTCAATTATATTGGAAGTGAAATGATCGTGTGGGGAAGAAGGAAGGGAAGTCAGCCTGATAAGCGGAATTAAGATTGTTGCCAGGAAAAACTGGAAACGCTTTACTAAATTCGTCTCGACCGGGCTTGTTGCCTTCCTGTTTTCAGAGCTTATAATTTATGCAGGTCTGACAATATTTGGGTATCAATGGTTAATAGAGATTGATTTTTTTTCTGCTGTTTTTAGCATCGCATTAGGATTTTACCTCAACGACAAATGGACAACAAGAAATCATGGTTTCCACCCAAAGGGTGTTAGGATAACGGCAATCAGGCTACTGGGATATGAGGCCATATATTCATTAGGCAATCTTATCGCATACACGATCCAGTTGATTCTTTATTACTTTGTGGGGATCAATCCACTCATCGGAAACTTTTTAGGGGCCGTGGCTGCGGTTCCTTTTAATTACCTTTTCACAATGAATCTCATATGGAGAATTGATCTAAGAAATAACTGATATTTTAGTTGAGAATAATCACATGCGCACAAATCAATCTATAACTACGATTCCTTCAAGGGATTTGCTATTCCAGGACTTGCTGCTCTTCTCGAGGTACCTATACTGTTCAGACGATAGCCTCAGGAGAGGCTTAGCCCTGAAGTCATCAAACTTTTTGAAGTCAGATAGAATGATTGATTCAAGTAACTTATCCATTAACATCAAATAATTGTTCTGCCCCATCTTTACAGGCCTGGTTTTAGAGAAAGTAGATCTAAGGTATGCAAGGAAGACCTCAAGTTTCGTTGTGATTTTATTTGCCTTGTTCTTTGGGATCATATTGAGAACATCCTGCATTGAATAGTTACACGCAAGTATCTGGTCTTTAAGTGCGCCGTTTGCCCTCAGGCCGACCTTTAAAAAATTGTCTCTCTCATATCTATTCAATGCTGGCAGAGGAACCGCCTGGTTAAGAATCATTCTCATTGTAACAACCGGGAAAGCAATAATATTTGAGTATAGGGATATCCTGGAGAGCAGATCTATATCTTCAGAGATGGAAAAATCCCTGTAGCCGCCGCTGTGAATTAATATGTCCCTGTTAATGATCATAAAATCTGAAAGCAATATCCTCTTCTCTCCAGATCTAATATAACTGGATATCAGATCGGCGAAGTCCAGATCATAAGTAATATTCGAGTCGAAAAAAACCAGAAATTCACCGGTTGACAGGTTAGTTGCAATTCTTTTAGCCATGCCGCCGTTTGGTGTGTCAATTCTTATTATGGAAAGTGGCTCTATTTTTCTTTCGAGATCACGAAAAAGAAAGGAATCGTATCGACTGTTATTCTTTGCACCAATAAGAATTTCATATTTCTTTCCTACCTCTTCACCTATCCTGTCGATGCTCAGAATTGATTTTTCAAGCGTCCTGAATGAGAATAGGTCGGTTGAGATGAAGGAGATTATCATCTTATCTGGATCTTCGAATATGTCCTTTTCGGCTGGTCTATCCAAAATAGAGAAAATATCGGGCAACGATGTTCAATTGAAAGGCGTAATTAAACCTTTACGCTACTATCAAATCCAAAAATAGCATATTAAGAATGTTTTATGACCGACAACATTGTGAATAACTACTTGGATTTGTGAAGCTAAATAAATAGAGTGGACTATCATTAAATAATACACATCGATCTATCAGTCAGTTTACCCCATTATCCAGAGAATGTTCTCTGTTTTAGTCTTAATATGTCCTACAAAATTTTTGGATAAATGCATAAATAAGCGTCTTTGATATCTAATCTATGAATCCAATTATAATAAAGGTCATTATTGTTTCTTTCATCGTTTTGGGTGGTGCTGCATCTGGTTATGAAGCATACACAAATTATGCTCTCGCTGGTGGCCCCAGCATGGCCCAGTTTGTCCCGGCCAATTCTACATTTGTTGTACAGATTCATAACTCCTCGTCTAATTATATTGCTTTTGGGGCAAACAATTCAATCGGAATACTCGCCAGCATCAGTGAAACACAGTTTTTACAGTCTTTGAACTCTACAAATAATTATACAAAGACCAATAGTTCAAGTGAGTATCAGATTCTGTCAGTTGGAAATTATTATGGTTTCCAGATTTTTGCACTGGAATTGAATCAGTCATTTCTGCTTTCTAAAATCAGTTCTTTATACGCTTTTAACCAGAGCTATAACTTTACCAGTTATTCCATTACGAACAACCTGTCACACATGAATTCAAGCGGAAATTTGGAGATATATCTTTCACCCGTTGGTACTTCTTTCATTCTTTTGGGCGGACTCGGCGGAGTCCATGCTGGAATCCTTGCCGAGCATGCGAAAACAGGCATCAATTATGACAGATTTATAGATCCATCTGCCAATATATCAATTTACTATCACCAAAAAAATAAGGTCTTTAACTTACTAACCGCAAATGTAACTGTTGCAGATGGAAACCTGACAATTAATTCCCATGTAAATTTCACCTCTGTAACTTACGAAACATTTTTCCTTGAGGTAGTTGTTTCGGCATTGAAGAACATCTCAACTTCTCTTAATTACAGCATTGATAATTCTATGGTAACCTTCAATGCAGTAATCCCGCTTTCATCCATGAACAGTCTTTCTCAGATGATGAAGTCTGAAGTTGGTTAATTTGTCAACGGGATCTTTTGCAACCGTATATTCTCATTATTTTAAGAATTACTACCGATCAAAGAGCTTCTACTTGATGCTCTTCCTTGATTTCTTTATACTTGCACTTTTTACCTATTTTTCGCTGCGGTATCATAGCAAACTTCCTGCTTTCTTTAGCAGATTTGTGAGCCATCCTTCACCTTCACTGGTTCAAAGCGCATTCAATTATATTTGGAGCATCGTGCTTGAGCTTTTACCCGTTTTTTCAGCTGTTTTCTTTGGTTCACCTGCACTTTCATCCGAAATAGAGAGTAGAACAGCGTTTAATGTATTTCCACTACCTGTAAGCCGTTACACCCTTCATCTTGGAAAGTTCTTCGCAGCTCTTACAGCCACAGCACTTGTGCTGTTAATTTTTGGTGCTGGTCAGTACCTGAATTACCTGTACATCTTCCATTCACTGGAAGGCTTCTCCTTCTATCTATCACTTGGTCTAGCACTCGTATTTGGCCTCGCAATTCTTTCTATTACTTTCCTTGTCAGCGCCATTTATAACAAAAATCTATATGCATATATTACAGTTTTTTTGCTCTATTTCCTTGTTTTCAATGCGGTCAATCTCATATTTGAATTCCTCTACAACTTTACACCCGCACTGCTTTTAAGCAATGCAGCAGACATCATTCTCGAAGTCTTTATAAACATTGATCCCTTCGCTTTTTCGACCTCATTTTCAATTGCGCCCGCTTCATCCTCTACGGTTATATTCGATGTTTCTGTGATGCTATTGTATACATTCGTTGCACTTGCGCTATCACTATTGATTTTTGACAGGAGGGAGATAAAATGAGCAGTATTACATTCAAGTCTGTTTCCAAGAAATTCGGCAGCATCCAAGCGCTCGATAATCTCAGCTTTTTTGTAAATCATGGTAGCACCGGCATACTTGGCCCAAACGGATCAGGTAAGACAACAATGATGAAGATACTGACAGGCCTTCTTAGACCAGATTCTGGTGAGGTACTTGTCAACGATATTGAGGTAATAAAGGAGCCAAAAAAGGCGATGAAATTTGTTGGATCCCTGATAGAACAACCTGAATTCTATACCTACCTCACAGGATACGAAACGCTTGAATTTGCCTGCAGGATTCGTGGTTTATCCAAGATAGATACATTAACAGAGATTCAGAGGGTTTCAAAATTGACAGGTTGTAATACATACCTTGACAGGCGTACAGGCGGATACTCACGTGGCATGAAACAGAGACTTGGTCTTTCTCTCGCACTTGCTGGTGATCCGGATATTTTAGTACTTGATGAGCCAACATTTGGCCTGGACCCAAAAGGGATGAAGGAGTTGGGTTCACTCATCCTTGATCTTAGGAAGGTAAAGACAATACTATTCTCCACCCATATAATATCAGAAGCCAAGGAGCTCTGTGACAGAGTAATAATCATGGAAAATGGTATACAGAAATACGATTCTATAGATGATAACGCAAATGAAACCATCAGCATATCAATAAGTGGAAGAATCAGCAATATTCCTGATCTTTCCAAATTTGGCTCGTACTCTTTCAAGGAAAATCTCATCCTGGTTTCAAAGACTGATGGGGTTGAAAATTCTGATATTGTTGAATTATTGGTTAAAAATGGAATAAAAATTCAAACCGTCGAATCCTACAACAACATAGAGGGAAAGTATCTGTCCGTAGTTGAACACGCGAGTTGATGTATATTTATAATATAGCTTTCCATACTACGTTTAGATGGAATTAAGCAAGGGAGAATTAACATTACTCAGATACCTGAGGGAGTATCATCTTGAAAACATTCCGGAGGATACAGTAATAATACCTGGAATGTCTGGGAGAGAGATTGCAAGCGCTCTGTCATGGCTGCAGTCCAAGGGGTACGTAATCCTCGATATCAAATCAGAGAAAGAGGGATGGAAGTACGGACCCGAAGGGAGGAGATATCTGGAAAGAGGTTTACCTGAACTGAGGGCAATTCAGGTTCTGAAAGACGGGAAAGAGATCACGCTGAAGGAGATGTCTGAAATTTTAGGTCCGGATGATCTCAGGATAGCGCTTGCGCAGCTGGCCAAGTTTGGCATTAAACCCTCCTCCGGAAAGATCCATGCACCCCCGGATATGAAGCCAGTTGAAGAGAAGTTAATAAAGAGACAGGAAACGCTGAAATCTATTGAGAGCAAAACAGCCAATATCGAAGAGATTGAGAACCTGTCGCACAGGGAGGGTCTGATACTACCTGTGGTAAAGAACAGACGGTTTGTAACGCTAACTGAGAAGGGAAAGAGCGTGGACTTGAATGCATCGGCGGATTATATTGAATCTGTCACATCTGAGCTGATAGCATCCAGTGAGTTTACTGGAAAATCTTTCAGGCCATATGACCTGAATGCGCCATCAGAAAAGAAGTTCACGGCATATTACCATCCTCTTTCCCTTCTGGTCAGAAAGATAAGAAGTATCTTTCTGAAAATGGGTTTCACTGAGATGACAGGACATTATGTTGAGTACTCAGGATGGAATATGGACGCACTCTTTATTCCGCAGGATCATCCTGCAAGAGACCTGCAGGATACTTTCTACCTTTCCTCTGACAGAAAACCGGATTTTGAGCATCCGGAAATATTGAAAAAGATCGCAGAAACTCATGAAAATGGGATACCTGGTTATACTGGATGGGGCTATAAATTCAACGAGGACGAGGCAAGAAGACTTCTGCTCAGAACCCATACAACGGTGTCAACGATCAGGTACCTGTATGAAAATCCTTCACCACAGACAGCTGTTTTTTCTGTCGAGAAGGTTTTCAGGCATGAGAGCGTTGACTGGAAACATCTGGCAGAACTCCACCAGGTAGAGGGCGCAGTGCATTCCAAAAACTCAAATCTTTCCTCACTGAAAGGCATGATCAGATCCTTTTACTCCAGACTTGGTTTTGATGAAATTGAGTTTATACCTTCATATTATCCATACACAGAACCGAGCATGGACATAATAGCAATTGTGAATGGCCGGGAAGTGGAACTTGGTGGTTCCGGAATATTCCGGCCGGAGGTCACGAAACCGCTCGGTCTAAAGTACCCTGTAATTGCATGGGGGCTTGGCCTGGAAAGACTGGCCATGCTTCTTTATAATCTTGATGATATCAGAAAAATATACAACAGCGATATTGACTGGCTCAGGACATTCAATCTTATGATTTGATAAAGCGTCCGGGCATTTTGCACGAAATACAGATGCCACCGGGTAGAAGGTGATCGGGGCAGGTATCCCTGTGACACATTTTACAAGCCTTAAAGGATGGTTTACCACAGATGTGGCAAGGATGGACAATCATAAATAATTAGGGGCCTCATTTTGCCACTTCACTGACCAGTTGTAATATTCTGAAACTATATGGGCCAGCTCAAGTCCTTTGTTTGTAAGTGAGTATTCCACGCGGGGCGGTCTTGTGGATATAACTAACCTATTCACTATTCCATTTTGCACAAGGTTAGCAAGCACCTTAGAAAGTGTGTTTGCACTGATATATCCTATGTTTTTCTTAATCCGGTTGAATCCATAAGCGTTGCCATCTGAAATACTTTCGATAACTGCTACTGCATATACGCTTTCAATGGGATGTTCCTTGATCTTTGTCTTATCCTTTAATTTCAGCAAAGAAGCATTCGCGGTCATGTGAACTTAACCTGGTCATGGGTGTACTACTTTTTAATATATAAACCTCGAAGTATATCTAGTGCAGATAACATATGTCAAAATTAACTGAAATGCAGCAGGAGCTTACGGAAACAGTGGAAAGGGTCAGTAAGAGCGTTGTACTGATTAATACTAACAGCATAAGAACATCTCTTGAGGGTGATCTCATGCCGGTTGAGGGCACCGGGACAGGCATAATAATTGGCGGAAGCGGTTACATTGTTACGAATGCTCACGTCGTAGCCCATTCAAATGGAGCAGGAGTTACCCTATTTGATGGAAGAACATTTGACGCTAACATAATAGGCATGGATAGAGCCACGGATATTGCACTTCTCAAGATCAAGGCATGGGAATTGCCCGTTGCCGAGCTGGGTGATTCTGATGCGGTGAAAGCTGGCCAGATTGCCATCGCAATTGGTAATGCCCTTGGTCTTCCCGGTTCACCAACAGTCTCACTTGGTGTTATAAGTGCTCTGAACAGGCCACTTCCCTGGGCAGACTTTGTGTTTGAGGGGCTGATTCAAACCGATGCTGCAATTAATCCCGGGAATAGCGGTGGGCCTCTCTGTACTATAGACGGAAAGGTGATCGGCATAAATACGGCAATAGTGCCATTCGCACAGGGAGTTGGTTTTTCAATTCCAATAAATTCTGTAAGGAGAATAATGGAACAGATACTTGAACATGGAAAGGTGTTGAGACCATGGCTGGGTATTTCGGGGATGAGCTTGAACAGCAGGCTTTCCAAAAGATTCAATTTACCATCGGAATCCGGTGTTCTTGTGATAAAAACTGCAATTGATGGCCCGGCGCACATCTCTGGAATCAGATCAGGAGATGTCATATATGAGGTTGCCAGTGCCAGGATATCTAATATGAGAGACCTGCTGATAGCACTCTCAAGTCGCCCTCTTGGTTCGGCTATAGAGATCAAATTTCTGAGAAATGCATCGAAATTCAAAACAGAGATAATTCTCAGGGAAACACCGGCAGAATATCTTGCGGCACAATAGGGATGCTTTAAGCATGCCCATATTGAAGGATCTCACCGTGAAGCTTAATACCATACTTAATATAATTCAGGTATGAAAGTCACGGACAGGGTAGAACTTATAGACCACACTATGGCGAACTGCTATTTATTTGAACTGGGTGGCAAGAATTTTCTTGTTGACGCCGGTACAAAAGGAACAGGAAAAAAGATAATGAACTATCTGCGGCAAAAAGGGATAAAACTGGATTATATCCTCATAACACACTACCATCCCGACCATGTGGGTGGAGTAAAAGAGTTAAGCGATGCTTTTCAATGCAAAATCATAGTATCCGCCGCAGATGCACCCGTTGTTACCGGAAAACAGAAAATGCAGCCTGCGAAATCTCTTCTGAGCAAGATGGTTGCAGCTATGATGAAGGTTCAGCCGGTTCAAAATGTCACCTTAACGGATGATTTCATGTTTGAAGGTATTGAACCTGTAATGACGGCGGGACACACACCGGGAAGTGTGTCATATTACCTGCAAAGCGAGGATGTTCTATTCGTGGGTGATGCCGTTGTGAACAGCGGCGGAGATCTGAAAATAAACAGGGCATTCACCAGAGATCTGCAGGCTGCCGAGAAATCAAAGGAGATCATCATGAAGCATCCAGCCAAAATAATTCTTTCAGGTCATGGAGAACCTTATCGCAAGGTGCAGCCTCCGTAGAGATGTTTATTCCTTGAATATATTCTCCCCGTACCGCGATGAAAAATCCGTATCCCGGATCAGAACGTAACTGGATGTTTCCTCTCTTTTAAGAAAGTCAAAAGCAATATAGCCGCGTGAGAAAAGATCTTCTAGGATTGAGGAGATACTTTGCTTGATCCTGACTGCTGAACTCAAATCATTTTTCTGTATCTCACTGAAATCCGTGGGTAAACCCACTGTTATAACTTTTAACTCCCTTTCATCCAGGTCATAATTAAAGATTGGAGAACCGGACTTTTCAATAATTGCATACTCGTCGTGCTGCGGTATGGGGTAAAATTTATCCTTTTTGATCCACCATTCCGCTACAAGCCGATGTGTCGGTATCCCGCGGTTAAGTGAATCCTCCATGGTACCATAGAAATTGTGCAGAAGATTCCTGGATATTGCACCAAGCTTCGCAAGATTGAAATAAGCATTGAGAGATCTCACGGGATCATATGTCCATGCAATTAGATCAAAAGAATGATCAAGTGCCCACTCCTTCTGATATAATTTCAGCATCCTTCCGACGCCGGAATATTTATTATCCTCTGAAACCCCGGTCATGTGGGAATACAGATACACCTTACCCTTCCTGTATCCTGGAAAACTGAATTGCATCCCAATTATCTTTGACCCGGAATAGGCTGCTAGTACGAGACCGCCATGGAATCTCATAGCGTTTATAGTATCCTTGAGCGCCGCAGAAAGATCCGGCATACCCCAAGCAGATGAAATTACAGGGAGTATTTTCTTGATCTCGTCCGCATCTGTTATTCTCTTAATTTCTGCCACATCATATGATGCTTTATCCATATTTGAACTTGACATCATAACCGTCAGGATTCAAAAAACTTTAAGCGGAATCTGTAATACAACGCGCATGGGTCTTGTACTTAAATATAACATAGTCAGGCTTCCTCTGATTGTACCATTCAAGACGAGTTTTGGAAATCAGGAAAACAGGGAAGCTATTATATTCACGCTCGAAGATGGCAACGTAAAAGCATTTTCAGAGTGTGTAACCGATGTGGATCCATTTTACAGTTATGAAGACAATTTCACTGCTATGCATATGATCAGGAATTATCTTGCGAGAGAAATCAGCGACCTTCCAATGCCAAAGGAATTCCTTGAGAGGACAAAAAAGTTCAAGGGGCACAATATGGCAAAGGCAGCAATGGAGATGCTTCTCTGGGATTATCATTCAAAAGCTAACGGGATACCGTTGCATAAATATCTTGGAAAGTCAAAAGGATATGCAGATGTTGGCATCTCCATTGGGATGATGCCAAATGAACAGCTTCATCCAATGGTGCTGAATGCTCTGAATAAAGGGTACCAGAGGATCAAACTGAAGATTGCACGCGGATACGAGGAAGAGATTGTCTCTTTTGTCAGGAATTCATTTCCCGAAGCAACGCTCAGCGTGGATGCAAACTGCGATTACACGATAAGCGACATAGAGATGCTCAGGAATCTCGACAAATACAACCTTGCTTATATCGAACAACCTCTTGCACATGACAGCATCGTTGATCATGCTGCTCTAAGACAGGCGATTTCCACAAAAATCTGCCTCGATGAATCCATTACATCACCTGACATTGCAAGGGAAGCGTTCCAGATCGACGCTGCTGATATAATTAACATAAAGCCGGGCAGGGTCGCTGGTCTTCAGAACTCTCTTGAGATAGCTGAGATCGTCAATAATTTTGGCGGACACTGCTGGGTCGGTGGAATGCTGGAAACGGGGGTCGGCAGAAGCTTCAACATTGCAATTGCTTCTAATGCATTGATTGACATGCCGGGCGATACATCGCCAAACGACAAATACTTCGTGAAAGATATAGTCAGGAACACCTTCAAGATGGAATCCGGCAGGATATCACCGTTTGAGTCACCCGGGATTGGCGTGATCATAGACGACGAGTTCTTTGAGAAGTCAACAGTGGAAAGTGGAGAGATTGCCCTCGGAAAGTGAATTCTCCAAAAAATGGGAAAGTTTCAGGGATCTGTATTTTAATGATATAATACATGATATAAAGGATCTCGTAGAAACTGAAACACCATCTGATTCTCCTGAGCTGCTGGAAAAAGGTATCGGCAAAATCATGGAAATCATAAAGTTTAGAACTGGAAACACTCCAGAAGTAATAATCAGCAATGATAAGAAATCTTTATACTGCAGTTTTTTCAATGGTGAAAAAGGAAGGAGGATACTGCTTCTTTGCCATTACGATACTGTCTGGCCGGCCGGGACATTAAAAACAATGCCATTTTTGCTGAAGGATAATATTGCGTCCGGTCCAGGCGTGTTTGACATGAAATCAGGCATAATTATGTCGATATGGGCAGTAAAGTTTCTTAAGGAGATAGGCGGGTCCAGAAATCCTGTCGAGATATTGATAACACCTGATGAGGAGATAGGCAGTGAATCCTCCCGTGCCTTAATAGAACAGATAGCAAAAAAATCGAGTGCAGTAATTGTCATGGAGGCAGCAATTGGTGAATCGGTGAAGGTAGGACGTAAGGGTGTCATGGATTTCACAGTAGACATTTCAGGCAAAGCGGCGCACGCGGGCCTGGATCCGGATAAGGGAATAAGTGCAATTTCCGATCTGGCAAGAATTATACCGAAGATTGAGAGCTGTGCTAATCCAGAAATGGGAACTACAGTCAATGTGGGTCTGATTAACGGCGGGAGCCGTACAAACGTTGTTGCAGCCTTCGCTCAGGCAAGAGTGGATGTCAGGATCACGACCATGGAGGAAGCAAAGAGGGTTAGTGCCTGCTTTGATCGGATATCTAAGGAAAAGTACAGGTCAACCGTCATCTTAACGGGAGGATTAAACCGCCCTCCAATGGAAAAGAATAAAAAAACAATGGATCTTTTTGAGGAGGTTTCAAGGATTGGATCGAAATTTTCCTTTAAATTAGAGGGAGTTGAAGTCGGCGGGGCAAGCGATGGAAACTTTGTTTCGGCAGCCGGGCTACCGGTGATAGATGGGATGGGTGCTGTCGGCGACGGGGCTCATTCCCTCTCCGAAAGAATAGATGTGACCAAAACGATCAACAGAATACTGCTAATTTCGTCAATCATTAATTATCTCTGAACGCAATGGAAAAATTTGTAGGATCATAAGGATAGTATAGATATGGAAAAAATTTCAATCGATGAAACATATCTAAAAGCCCGTTCTATAAGTTCCTTGAGTACAAATGCTTCCGGTTCCATAATTTCATATATTTCGTCTTCAACATACAAGGAAAAGGAGAAGGCTGTCGAAAATTATATTGCAATACGCAGGACAGATAATGGAGATCTTATCAGGAAAATTTCTGAAACTGATACCAACTTAAGTTCACCGTCTTTAACAAAGGGAGGGGACAGAATTGCCTATTTTTCAAAGAAAGGGCATGAGCATTTTCTTGTGATAGACAGAACCGATTCAGAGAATCCTCTAAAGATTTCACTGCCGGATGAACCGTATTCTCTGGAATGGTTCGATGAAAGCAAAATTGTCTTCCTGCAGAAGGAGCCCCTTTCTGAAGATGAGAAGAAGAAGATTGACTCCGGCGATGATAGTTTTTTTGTAGATCATGAAGACAGATTCAGGTCTCTTTACCTGTATGATCCACTGTCCGGAATAAGAAAAATTACGTCAGGTATGCAGGTCTGGGAATTCAGCTGTACCGGAAAGAGTATAGCCATGGTTGCTTCTTCAAAGCCGGATGAGTCTTCATGGTATACATCGAGACTTTACCTTTTGGTTCCGGAAAGTGGAAGTCTCAAGGAAATATACAACCCTGACTGGAGACAAATAGCAAGACCAAGATTATCACCAGATGGTTCCAAAATAATTTTCCTGGAATCACTGATGAGTGACTTTGGTGTGTTCTCAGGTGACATAATAGAGGTTGACCTAAAGAGCGGGAATAAGAAGAATATTACGGAGAATTCCAAGAGATCATACCAGGGATTGAACTGGCACGGCAGCGAAGAATTTTATTCCATCTATACAGAAGAGGGATCAAGTGGGCTGTCGTTATTTCAGGGAACTAAAGAGAAAATTGTGTGGTCAGCAGAGGGAACAGCACAACCATCTTATAATCCAGAATTAGTTGTTACGGAGGATTCATACTTTATAGTCTACCAGGACAGTTCCAGTCCACAGGAAATATATACCGGTTCCCTGGGCAAGACTCCTCATAAATTAACATC
>JAJZLW010000039.1 GCA_021850505.1 Thermoplasmata archaeon | reverse complement strand
GATTCACAGGCGAGGATTTTAGGTTTTCAGAAACAGCTCTCCGTTCTTATCTCAATTGCGTCTGATTTCAGTATACCGGTGCTCATATCAAACCAGATATACCAGGATATAGGAAGCGGCCTGCTCCAGCCATTTGGCGGTTTCGTGATTGATCATGCTGTCAAGGCCATACTTTCGTTAGAAAAAGGCGAATCGGGAATACGAAAAATGACGGTTGTAAAACACCGGTCTATTGAAGAGGGTAGATCCACATCCTTCAGGATAGTATCTACCGGGCTGGAGTGTGCCTGAATGGGTGTTGATATATCAGATATAGTTGTCAGGATGCCAACTACATTGAAGGAACAGAAAGGATCGGTTGTCTCTGTGGACGCTTATAACGTAATATATCAATTTCTTAGTAATATAAGGCAGGCAGACGGTACCCCACTGATGGACTCAAACGGAAGGATCACTTCACACATATCAGGTCTTTTCTTCAGGACTGCAACATTTTTGCAGAACGATATCAAACCTGTCTATGTTTTTGATGGTAAACCCGGGTTGCTTAAACAGAACACAATTGAACAAAGGCGCCTTATCAGGGAAAAGAACATAGCAGACCTTGAGGAGGCTAAGGCGTCCGGAGATATGGAAAGGGCAAGGTCTCTATCGACAAGGATAAATTACATCACCCGGGAGATCGTTGAGGAATCGACCCATCTACTCGATCTGATGGGAGTACCTTATATCATGGCACCATCAGAGGGTGAGGCACAGGCTTCAATTCTATCCCGTCTGGGCCTTGTTTCCGGTGTTGTCTCACAGGACTATGACTGTCTTCTATTCGGTGCCAGACGTGTTCTAAGGAATTTTGTTACCGGCGGCAGGAGAAAGATACCAGGCAGGAATCTATATGTTAATGTGTCACCGGAATTACTGGATCTGGAAGCAACGCTTAAGAAAAACGCTATCACACAGGATCAGCTTATATCGATCGGCATCCTGGTGGGAACAGATTTTAATTCAGGTCTGGAGAGGGTAGGTGCTAAAACTGCGCTGAACCTGATCAAAAAATATGGTTCCATAGATGCTGTTCTAAAAGCAAGAAACGCTGAAATTGAACATCTGGAAGAGATCATCGATCTTTTCAGGAATCCACCATCCATACAGGATCCTGTTTTCAGGTTCAATCGCCCTGATAGAGATAAGCTGATAAAATACCTGTGCGATGAGAGGTCATTTTCAGAACAGAGGGTTACGTCTTATGTGGATGAGATAATTTCAGCGTTATCCTCGTCCAGCCAGTCCACTCTTGAATCATTTTGACAGCACCTGGTATTTAACCAAAAAACATTTCAGGATAAAAATTATAATAGCGTATTTCATTAAACGACATAATGGCAGGCAGATCGCTAATTGATGTTTCGCACATATCGAAAAGTGGGTCTTCCCTTAGAATAACTCTTCCGAGAAGAGTGGCTGAACTCTGCGGTTTTGAACCATCAGATATTGTTGCATTCATAAATGAAAACAACAGGATAATAATCGAAAAACTCAAGAATCCTTAGATGAAGCATACCCGAGTTCCGCAAGGTCCCCCTCAAGCTTTTCATATAACTTTCTCGCTGGTAAAAGCAACCCTATAAGTGCCTCTCCTGTAGCGGCTTTCAGATCTGCAGGATGGATCCTCCTTTGCATGAATTCTATTTCCAGTTCATCATAATCGTGCGGTATGATCTCACCACCCTTCTCCTTCGGACGATCTATGACAAAATCCTTTCCATAATACGGGAAAATTATATGTTTTATTATGTCAAGCACAGGATTTCCCTTAATCTCGGCCACAGGGCAGTAAGCCCGTGAAATTTTCTTCCTGATGGTATCCTCACTGTCGAATATGAATATTGCAGAATCGGGGTCGCTTTTACTCATCTTCACTATATCACTGTCATTCTGCGAATCCATTCTCCCCGGTCCTTTCAGGCTGCCTAGAAGAGGTCCGTGTATGGCAGTGACCTTTTTACCACCTGATTTTTCCGCTATATCTCTCTGAAGCATGTGCGCATGCCGCTGATCCATACCGCCTAGAGCGATGTCAACATCCATAACGGCAATGTCAGTAACCTGCATAATTGGATAGATAAACATACTGAAATCCTTTTCAGCCTCTCCTTCAACCCTTCCCATGATTGGGAGGGCTCTTTTCAGCCTTGACAATGAAGTGTGCTTTGAGAGTTGTATAAGTGTTGTAAAATACTCTCCTGAATCTACCAAGTCAGACGCCCATATGAACCTGACCCTGTCGCTCAGGCCCATTGCCTTCATCCCCTCCTGGAACACCTTTCCACTCAACCTTATCTTTTCAATGTCCCCTGAAAGCTTATTGTTCACAAAGGCATGCCAGTCAGCGAGGAGAATTGTAAAATTAACACCGGCAGAAACAAGGTCGTTTATCTTTTTGGGCCACAAAACTCCCGTTCCAAGGTGCGGTATACCGGATGGCTCAAAACCAATATATCCTTTTGATTTGGAAAGATTTAAAGAAAGTAGCTCCTCCTCTGTTACAATTTCCTGCATATTGCGCTTCAGAAGATCGAGTGTGTTCATTTTTGCGTGATTGGAGACTCACCTAATTAAGCTTTGCACACAGTTGTCCCTGAAGGAGCACTTGAAGCATCTTCCCGATGAGTGATGGTTCCTGGTTGGTACGCCAAAGTTGTTCCGGATCTGATTGGCCACTTCGAGAGCAGCACTTTTGATTCTGGTAGTGTTATCGATCCTGAAAGATGTATTCCTGTACCGGAGAATTCCATAAGGTATCCTCTTGTCAGGGTAAAGTTCCTCTAAAATTATGAAATAGGCTCCCATCTGCAGCATGTGTCCCTCCCTTGGCCTTTCTGCCTCTGTAGATTTAAACTCATACGGGATGACCTGCCTACCTGAAAGGACAACCTTGTCAGGTTTCCCAGTGAGTGCATATCTGTTTGACCGTAATGTCTGGCCCTCCGAAACAAGATCGCCATATATCTGCGTTCCCTTGGGTATTGAATATCTTGCGCCTGTCCGGAAGGATCTGTATGATAAAAGAACAGCAACAGCAAAAAGCAGCACGAGCAACAGGATAACATAAATCTGTATCACTGGTACACCTCCATTAAATATGTCAGGATTAAGACCGCAATTGCAATTGCGATTACCAAATACGCCCTTGCCCCAAACCTCGACCGCCTGACCTTTGTTTCCAGGCGCCGGTGCATTATTCTTCCGGTAGTCATCCTCGAGTTCGCGTAGCCGGATCTCCTGTAACCTTCCTTGTCCATGTACCAGGCAGTGCTGCAAAAAGCGTATTCAGCTATTTCCGATGCACTGACATCCTTTTCAGGCATTTGGGTCTTCCATGAGGTGAATCAGAATCTTTTCGTAATCATGTTCCTGGATGAGCCTGATTCTCCGCTCTTTGGCAAGGAACAGGGAATATGCGAAGAATGAAGATTTTTCTGATCTTGTATTTCCCCATATATCTTCCATTGAGATATCACCATCACATTCAAGGATCTGGTTCAGTATCTTCAGTTTCTCTGCCTCTGGTTCCTCTGCATTCAGCTCAACGATTATTTCCTCAATGGAGCTTTCAGGCAATGGTTCCTCGGTTATTTTGCTGCGAACAAATGAAGGTCTCTGATAGAAGGTCCTGACACTTTCAAGAACCTCAAGAAGCATTATTTTTCTCTTCTCCGGGTGGTATATCCTTGGCTTTACCTCTATCGTCTCGATGTAGGGGGTATTTTCAAGGAAAGAAGATTCAATGTCTTCCGGTGTTTCGTCTTCCTGCTCCGGCATGCTGAGAATATTCTTTGATTTTTCAAGAAGGAATCTCCAGGATTCAGCTATGAACCTGCCAGCTATCGAAAAATTGGGTGATTTATTGTCAATTGAACCTGAAAAGAGCTGCGTCAATGACATGAGATCAATGTCCCATGGATCCATCTGACCGTTTTCACACCTTGCGACTATTTCAGATACAACCCATATGAATTCATTCCCGTTGGGGTGTTTCTGTTCCTTGTTTAATATTCTGTAGTATATCCCAGTATCAAGTTCCAGCATTTTTCCCTGAGCTGTTATGCTCTGTAATATTTCATCCACCTTCATGGTTTCACCTCCGCATCACTGTCAAAATCTTTTGAATAAATCTCAGTATTCTCCTCATCCAGGGTTGTAACGCCAATAAGGTTGTCTGCATATTTCAGCATTGCTTTCTTAAGAGATACCATTAGAACCTGTGAATACTTTGCATTCTCGCTGAACATTTTGCCAATTCTTTCAGCATTTGCCCCATCAAGGAACATGTCTATCTCATCCAGATAATATACTGGGGATGGCTTGATTCTCTGCACTGCAAGTATGAACGATATTGCAGTTAGACTTTTTTCTCCGCCACTGAGGGCCTCTATCTTACTGAAAGTGCTTCCCTTGGGTCTCGCCCTGATATACAGATCAGAATTCAGCGGATCGTTCATGTCGGATAGATCCAGCCTTGCCTCGCCGCCTTCAGAGAGGACTGCATAAATATCCTTCATTGTGTCGTTTATCTTATAATACAGATCCAGGAAAACTGTCCTTTTCTTTCCATTCAGATCCTCCATCATCTCCTCAAGCACATGCTTTTCAAGTTTAAGCCTGGCGGTTTTATCCAGCATTTCCTTAAGCCTAAAATCGACCTCATCATATTCTGCTATTGCGAGCTGATTAACAGCACCAAGGCTCTCCAGTTCCTTTCTGAGAGAAATGAGTTCCCTTTTAATCTCAGTAACAGAAAGATCAGTGCTTACAGGTTTGTATTTTGAATCCAGTATCTGCTGATTCAGCTGCTGTATCTTGTCATTTATGCTCTGTATCCTCAGATTTGTGCTCAATCTGTTATCCTCAAGGGTTGTTATCATAACAGCTGCAGTGTCGAGGTTTCCTCTGATCGTTTGTACTTCGATACCAAGCTTCTGTAAGCGATCGTTGAATTCTTTCGCCTTGGAATTCAATTCTTCCTCAAGCATCCTGTACTTCTCCAGTTCTTCCTGGAGTGATTTGATCTCATCCAGTCCAGACTGCAGAAGCTGCTTTTTTGTATCAACTGCATTTGTGTCTTTTGTTCTCTCTGCGATTAGATTCGATATGTCATTGTTGCATATCTTGAGATCTGAACTGCAGGAGAAGTCCCTTCTGGATAGATCATCCCTTTCTGTTCTCAGGTCTGATATCCTCTTTTCAAGGTCGTTCTGCTCATTGATGATTTCAGGTGATATTTCTGCCATTTTCTTATTAAGCTGGTTCTTTTCTTCACTTGTTCTTTCAAGATTGTCTGTTGTCTGATTCAATTTGTTATGAATCGTAAGAATCTTTTGATCTTGCTCAGATATTGCAGATTGAATCTCTTTTATTTCTTTCCTGATATTTTCTAGGTCCCTTGAGGAGCGATCCCTGATCTCGATGAACATGTTAATTTGCGACGAACCTGAACCGATCTGCTTTGAACTGGTAGCTATCTTGGTGGATATATCATCTAGTTCTGTCCTGTCCTGTTCAAGTCTTGACCTGAGTGCTTCAAGTTCAGAAGATATTGATGACATTTGATCAGAAATTTCAGAAAATCTCGTTTCGTTCTGTTCATCCTTCTTCTCCGAGAAACCACCTGTTATTGCACCACTTGCTTCGAAAATATCTCCGTCCATGGTCACCAGACGGACGCCGCTCATGTGTTTTCGTGCAACCGTAGTATCCGGTACTATGATACAGTCCTGGAATGTATACCAGATGATATTTTCATATTTCTTGTCATACCTGACGTTTTCAAATACATAGCCGTTAGTTTCGCCGCTATTTTTTACCATTATTGCCTTTGCTCTTGGCCTTCCGGTCAGCATCTTGTTCATTGGCAGGAAGGTCAGTTTTCCGGCTTTCTTTCTTTTCAATATGTTAAGGCACTGCTCAGCAACGGCATCATCCTCTACCACGACAGAATTCAGCCTTGCCCCGCCGCTCGCAGAAATTGCCATCCTCATTTTTTGGTCGTAAGAGATGAGATCCTTAACAAGTCCGTAGACGCCAGTTATTTCACCACTGGCTCGTGCCTCCAGTATAGCTGAATAGGTTCTGGACGACTGGCTAGTTCTGGAAAGAGAGGCAGATAATTTCTCATATTCTTTGGTCAGTTCGATGAGCTGCCTGTTGAGTTCATCTTTCCGCCTGTCACCTTCTGTTACGCTTTTCCTAAGGGAAATATATCTCTGGTTTAACTCGTCATATGCCTTTCTGCTGCCCGTTGATTCCTTCTCATTTGCATCAATCTTGTATTTTGCATCGTTATACTGCAGAAGAATATCCGATTCTCTGGATTCAAGGTGCCTCAGTTCCGAAACAAGGCTGTCCTTTTTCCCCTTATTTTCTGATTCCTCCTGCGTTATTCCAAGAATCGATGCATTAAGATCAGCTATTGTAAGATCAAGGCGGTCCATTTCTTTTTTGTATTCCGCAAAAAGCTTGGATGAATTTTCTGATGATGCCTTGAGTTCCGATAATTTCTTGTTATATTCTTTTAAGTTGATGTCCGCCTCTTCGATCTTCTTTTTAATTCCAGAAGATTCCTTCTCAATCCTGGATTTCTCTGCTTTCCTTGCTTCCAGGTCCAGGTCTATCTCTTCCATTCGATCAGAGAGGGATTTAATGTCATCTTTCAGGTTTTCAGTATTTATTTCAGCCTTTGCTTTTTCCAGCGTCAAAACCTTAATCTTCTCAACGACATTTTTAAGTTCCTCACCGCCGAATCTGTTCTTTTCTGCCTCTACGGATCTTATCTCGTCTTCCTTCTTTTTTATGTTATCATTTAAGTCTGCAATTTTGTTTCTCTGAGATAAAAGCTGGCTGTTGATATCATCAAGTATTTTTCCGTATGAATTCAGCTCGCGGTTTGCGCTTATCAAATCTATGTTCAGGAGCGTAACCTCGTAGGATCCAATTTTTTCATTCAGCTCATTAT
>JAJZLW010000117.1 GCA_021850505.1 Thermoplasmata archaeon | reverse complement strand
TGTGAAAATTATCGTCAATATATCTGAATATTGCGTAAATCACTCCACCGTGCGTAACTATACATATATCGTTCTCCGATTCAATGGATACCCTGTGGAATCTTGAAATGACCCTGTTGCAGAAATCTTTCCACGGTTCGGCATTCCCAACGTCGTTGCTCCCAAGGAAACCGTCTTCCAGAATTATATTTGGATATCTCGTAAGTATTTCACTTTCCTCCATTCCAGACAGTAAACCGAGAGACCGTTCCCTGAATTCGGGATCCTCTTGAATACTGATGCCTGTTTTTTCAGAAATTATTCTCGCAGTGTCAAGTGTCCTCTTCAGATCGCTTGAATATATCTTAGATATCGGTCTGCCAAGTAATTTCGACGCGGCTGATTCAGCCTGTTTAATGCCGAGATCATTCAAACCCTCGCCGATCTGGCCCTGCCATATTTTGCGCGAGTTCCAGGCTGTTTCACCATGCCTTACCAGATAGATTCGCCTGTCGTTCAAACAAGGAAAACCACAATGAAAACGGATTATTATTGTTTGCTTATGAATTCCGGAACTTTACAGTTGCCAGTGCAGCTGCCTGAAAGGATAGAATACCTGGAAGCGGATATTTTTGAATAGGTAATTTCTCCTATCCCGATGGCATTCAGAAAATATACGAACGCAGCGAGGATGAATAATTCTGGTATCCGAAGCAATATTTTAAGGACTGCATGCATTCCAGTAAACGTTTTACCATCTTTGGTCTCTACGACGATGCTTCTTTCAAGAATATCCTCCTGAACTGGAAGATCTGCCTTCTCAAGATCACGAAAGGATGTAAAATTAACAAGACCAATTTTATCGGTAGTTCTAATCAGATTCATTGACCTGACACAGACAGGGCAATGACCATCATAAAATACCTTGATCTCGTTCATATCTACATAATCAAAACTAGTGGAATAAAGTTATACTTTTAGATGCTGTGTCAGATGTCATTTGGTTATCATTGTAATGATCTGAACCTGCTGTTACAATAGCAGGTAGTATTTTTGTTGTGAAATATGTCTCTATAGTCACAATGCTGAGATAAATCAGTGGTTACGCCAGGGCTTGACAGCAACCAGAAATACAAGCCAGAAAATAAACGTAATAACTGTCATGCCGGTCAGGATAGGTGTGATGATTAGAGATGTGAAATAACTTCCCTGAACAATGTTGAAAAATCTTAGCAGCGACCAGAAAGCCGTTGTAATTAAAAGCGAGAAAAAAATGATCCTTACCTGCTTTTCCTGTACCTGCTCGCTTACATCAACTGGATATACTATACTTTGGACATTTTTATTTCCTTTCCTCTGTATTGCTCTCAATATCATCAAGAAAAGCAACTGGAGGAGGATAATCCCTAGAAGTAATTCTGTTGAATAAAAGTGGTTGACATGTAAAAATGAGAAGAATAAGTAAACCAGCACCACTATTGCACCTATCAGGAGGAAGACGAATGATCTAACGGTGAGTCTTTTCTCGTTGTATGCCTCGCCCCGTCTATTCTTTACTATTCCAGACAGGACCTCAAATAATGCCAAACCATACAGGAAAAACCAGACTATTAGCACGAGGATAAAGGTCAAGTCAGGATTCATTACATGTATCCTGGCATCAAGGTTTATCTTGGATAAATATTTTGATATTTACAGATCTGAATCAGGTAATTTCATCGAACCATGTGCAGACCCACTTCCAGATTTAATTCAGGTTTCTTTTGAGGTCAGAAATGTGCCCCGAATAATATATTTGATTATAACGTGCAATTCTGTGCTTTTTCACTGCAATATATTGGAATGAAATTGATCGGTTTCCGAATTATTTCTATCCGATCAACCTGGGATAAAAGTATTTGTTATCGTTATTCTTTAAAGCGTTAAGGTGGCTCCATGACCTCAATACCAACATTAGGTGTGAAAACACTGCTCATTACATTAAGATCCTGGGTTAAATTGAACTCAAAAACTACAGTTGCTGGCTTACCTGCAGATATTGTGAAGGGGTGGTTAAGGAAAGCAAACGAAGATGCAAGGGTGAAGTTTACAGAAACACCCGCTATCACTACCGTTACATTCTTAATAAATATCCTGAACATTGTATATGTTTGAGCCGTTAAAGTAACTTTTGAAAGCAGAGATGCGTTTGAAAGTGTCAGTCCCAGTATATCGACTGTCTTATTGCCTACAGTGTAGTTCGTCCATCCTGTTTTATTGCCATGCAATTCCACAGAGGAAAATGAAATGTAAACCGCTGAGGCCAAGGTATTTGGAGAATCGGCAACCTCCATGTCAACTGGAACTTTATTACTACTTGGGATGTAACTGTCGTAAACGAAGAAACCCCCCACAATTATCAATATTATCGCTAGTGCCATTATTGCAGTAGCAGCCTTTTTCATATTTTATGAAGAAAGAAAATTCGTTAATAATTATATTGGTACAAAATGATAACTGATCATTGTGTCTGACAGTTAATGCACCAGAACGTTATCCTTTTGGTTATGCCTATTTTTCCTTTCGATATCTTGTTTAAACACGATGGACAGATTCTTTTCCTGTAGACGTAAAGCTTTCCAGCCAGTCTCGCATGATTAAGTCTTGCACTGTAGAAAATCTTTGAGAATTCTGTGACAGAATTAACTATTTCAGAAATCTTCAAGTCGCTAATCTCTGATACTTTTCTTTCAGGGTTTGTTCTTGTTCTCCACAGTACCTCGTTCTTGATGATATTTCCGGAACCGCAGAATATATCCTGATCTAGCAGAATGTCAGATATAATGGAGTCTGTTTGTCTCAAGGCACTAATCTTCGAAATAGCTAGGGCCGGATCCCACTTTTGATCCATTATGTCTCTTCGTGGATCATAATATTCTGAAAATTCATCGAGCGTTTTTTCGGAGATTGCGCATCTGTAGAAATATAAATAACCTGATCTGCCGTTGACTATTACAAGGATTGGGCTTTCATCATCTAACCGCGTTTTTTTCACGACCCCTGACATACCGAAGAAAACCACAAGATATCTTTCTGGCATTTTTATTACAAGCCTCTTTCCGTAAGGTATCAGGTTTATGTTGCCTGATTGTACCGTACCGTTTCTGTAAACTTTGCATAATTGGCCGTTGAAGTGAGATATTCTCCTGTATAATACCCTTAAAGGAGGACCTTCCATTTTCAATCTCAAACTATCGAAGATATATCTGGTTTTGCTGTTGCTAACATTCTCAATTTGTACAAGCATTTAAATACAGAAAGTGATAGCGTCCAAGTATGTCAAGAAAGGACAGAGTCATTGTGGCCAGGCTTTTTTCCGGATTGACAGTGCTATTCCTTTTGATTGCTCTCGTGCTTGATATTATAAGCTTCTTCACCCCTGTTAAAGGGGCATTGAGTTCCCTTGATGCTTTTGGCTCATTTGTATTGGGGAAACTTGCAATTTTCGTAGTTGCAGTAATATTACTAGTTTTCCTTTTCATAACATATTCTTCCATCTTCAACCGTTTGAAGAGGGTCAATTCAAACGCACGAGACCTGTCTCTAATAATCGGCATCATCTTGTTGGTTTTAGGAATCGCGATTCTTGGGATATTCGTGACAGGCGCCGGAATTCTGCTACTTCTTGCATGGCTCGTTCTCATATTGTAACTCCAAATTTTTATTCGCGTTTTTAATCTTGAATTACCAGAAAAAATATTGAATTTTAAATATCTTAGCTTACCAAATGGAACCATACTTAAGTTTTTCTATCAGGTTTGCAAAAATCTTATAAATCAGCCATATATTAGTAAATCAGTTTAAAATGACTAAATTTGTACTGGTATCCGACTACACTTTAAGCTCTAATTACAGGGATTTTCCACTTCTCGATTTCCTGCCTTGTGCGCCTTCACGTGCCGTTCCTGGGAGCATATACCGCTTCCTTAAGGGACCCGGACTGCCAGCAAAGCCAGACGGACAGAGTCTCTTCGCCCCTTATTCTCTCAGGAAACTGCAGGCCAGCCTACTGAGAAAATATGCGCCTACTGATATTGCGGTTGCACATGAGGATCACCTTGATCAGTTCATTAAAGATGACACTGAAATTATTGGGATAACGACAATGGATCCACTTGGTATAGGGCCTACCACAATGTCTTATTATGTACTTATGGGCGGGGACATGAGGCCATGGGTCAGGGTGGAATGGGATAACCTGATCAAGAAAGTCAATGCACTGAGAAGAGGAAAAAAGGCAAAGCTGGTCGTGGGCGGACCTGGTGTGTGGGAGTTTACCGTCCTGAAGGATGAAATTGGCTGGATGAACATTGATTATTTTGTGCAGGGAGAGACAGATGACATCGTTCCGGAACTTTTCCAGGAAATAGTTGATAATAACATCAACGAGAAGCTGTTCTACAGGGGCTATATGTCATATGATGATAAATTCAGGAAGGTAATAGTCAAGGATCCACACTACATCGCCAGAGGAATAGAAACATCTGCTTACCCTAGACTTGAGGATATACCACTCATAACAGAACCATCAATGAAAGGCATGGTTGAGGTCATGAGGGGATGCGGTGTGGGCTGCGATTTCTGCGAAGTAACATTGAGACCGCTAAGATATTATTCACCGGAGTCTGTAGCCAGGGAGGTTGCTGTCAATACAGCCGCAGGGCAGGATAACGCATGGCTGCATTCAGATGAGATATTCGCATACAAGCATGGTAACAGGTATGAACCGAATACCGAGGCACTGACAGAACTGATGCAGGCCGTTATGTCCGTAAAGGGCTTGAAAACAGCTAACCCAACGCATGGGAGGATATCTATACCTGCCGCTTATCCGGACCTGATAAAAAAATTATCAGAAATACTTAAGGCGGGACCTTCTAACTGGATCGGTGTCCAGACTGGGGTCGAGACCGGTAGCGACAAACTTGCAATGATGCACATGCCAAACAAGACCCTACCACTCAGGATAGGCGCAGATGGCACTTTTTCTGAGATAGTGTGGCAGGGCGTCTATAACGAAACCAGGTATTACTGGAGGCCTGCTTTTACTCTGCAGGTTGGCCAGGAGGGAGAAACATCAGAAGATCTATGGGAGACTGTATCAATGATCAACATCCTGAGTAACTCATTTGTCGACGGCAGGCCTTTTGAATTCACTGTAACCCCACTGGTAAATGTTCCGCTTGGGAGAATCAAGTCAAGAACCCTCAACAAGAGCGTTCTTACCAAGGACCAGCTTGCAGTCTACTACGCATCTTACAGGCATCTGGCAAAGATGGCTGCAAGGGATGGCTTCAGCAACACCAACGGCAACTTCTTTGCACGTGCAGGCACCGGTTCTATAATAGCGGGAGGCGGCCTTCTCATGATGAAGTGGATCGAGCGCATTGCATCGAAGGCCGGTGTTGATATAGACAAGGTGAAGAACTATTCCCTTGATGGAAAGAAGGAGATAACTTCTCTTAGCACGATGGCCAGGGCTTAATAATTCAGGATGCAGATAATAAGGAACGAACAGTACCTTAATCTTGCTTTCGTACCGCAGAAACTTGTATTCAGGGAGAAGGAGATTGAGATACTCCAGACTGCCATTATTGATCCTCTTTCTAGCGGCATAGGTGGCACCGCAATAATATATGGTGAACCCGGTACTGGAAAGACTGCAACTGCAAAATTCATCTCCAATATCGCTGGAGACCTCGATTATATCTACCTGAATGCACTCTCTTTTCCATCACTGACATCTCTTCTCAGATCCGCAGTATCAACGTTCACCAAACTTGACCAGGTGTCAACGTATACAACAGGCGATTACCTGAAGATGCTTTCAAAGATACAGTCCAGGCGGGGCCGTGGTATACTGCTTGTTGTCGATGAATGTACCAATCTCCTCAGAGAGGACCAGAAGGGTTTTTACTCTATCCTGAGGGCACCGGAGATATATTCTGTCAGGATGTCATCCATTCTTATCTCCCTGGATGATCCGTACATAATATTGAGGAAGAAACGTGCCAGATCTGTATCCTCATATGTTCCGGTCAAATTCAGCAGGTATTCCAGGGACGAGCTTTTTGTGATAGTGAGGGATCGTGCATCAGAGGCACTCTTCAGCACCGCTTTTGACGACAGCATTCTTGAAATGATAGCTGATATAGCGGCGCAGCTCGGCAGCGCAAGGGTTGCTATTGAGATGCTCCAGAAGGCTGCGTTCATTGCTAAGCACAGGCTTTCAGACCAGATCCTGGTTGAAGATGTCAGGAGCGCTAGGGCACTGATCAATCCTTATTTCACTGAAAGCAAGCTGAATGGCCTCGACAGGGATGAGCTGGCCGTTCTGCTTGCGACAGCATACTGCCTCAGGGATGGCATGTCTGCAGGCATCTCGTCTGCAATGGAAAGGTTCGGGATTATCAGCGAGACATATTCACTTCTTCCGATGGACAGGCAGAAGTTCTACCGGACAGTTAGCCGGCTTGAGACCTATGGCCTCATAGAGAGCAGGCTTGAGGGGAGGGGGGACAGGAAGGGTGTGGAGAAGATACTTATGATCAATGATGTTCCGATAGATTCACTCGCTGAGAAGGTCGAGAGTATACTGGATCATACAGGGTAGTTTCCTTATCGAAAAGCGATAGTATGAAGGCGAAGCACTCAAAACCGCGGTCTATATATTTCTTATAGAAAGAACGGTCTATGCTTCCATTCCCTGAAGGATCCACGATATGCCTGGATCCATCCGTTACGACTGCTTCAACGCTCTCGCCCGGGTTTATATCCATGCCACCGGACATGTATGCCTTAAGAACGCTTTTCTGGAGGTTGTTGACCACGTATTCATCATGATGCCTGGTTATCCTGAAGTGTACCATGTAATCACTGCTGCCGGATCTGCCGAGATCCTTCATGTACCGATCCCTTATGGAAAGAAGATCCTTCTTTTTTGAGGGTATGTCAGCTGCAACCCTGCACTCCTTGAGAACCTCAAGGCATTCAACCTGCATCTTTCTAACCATGTCAGGAA
>JAJZLW010000037.1 GCA_021850505.1 Thermoplasmata archaeon | reverse complement strand
CAATACTAAAGTAATGATTGTGGGATTTGGTGTGGTGGGTCAGGGATTTTTCGATCTGTTTCATTCTAAAATGGATATTCTGGGTCTTAATAATGTAGAGATTACAGAAATAGTTGACAAGAAATACGGTTATATTAAGAATCCTCCAGTTGACCTGACTGAAAAAATCAAGGGTGAAAATGGTTATCCATTAATAGATCCTGAAATGGCAATAAAGAATTCAGATGCATCTATAGTTTGTGAATTCACATGGGTCAATTACAAGGATGCAGAACCTGCTTTTACCCATATTAAGGCTGCTCTTGAAAACGGTAAGGATGTAATTACAACAAACAAGGGACCTATTGCTCTGAGAATGGATGAACTTGAGGCCATTTCAAGGAAAACTGGAAAGAGAGTCCTTTTTAAGGGAACTGTTATGGCTGGTACACCTTCTTTCAACATTGTTAAGCTGATACCGGGTGCTGAGGTACTTAGAATCAGGGGAATACTTAACGGTACGACCAATTTTATACTGGAACAGATGTCACATGGTTCCGATTTTGTGACTGCTCTTGAAAACGCACAGAAAATGGGATATGCTGAAGCGGACCCCACGAACGACATTGAAGGCTTCGATTCTGCAGCAAAGGTTGCTATACTTTCCTATTTCTTCGGCTGGAAGCATAAGATGTCTGACGTAAAGACCAGAGGAATTAAAAATGTAACCACCGCTGAAGCGGTCCGTGGTATCAAGCTCCTTGCCACCATAAGCAAGACAGAGGCGTCAGTAACACCGATCCAACTGGAAGACAAGGACCTGCTCAGGCATGTGAATGGAGTTATGAATGCCCTGGAGATTGAAACAGATACTCTTGGACGGATATATACAATGGGACCGGGTGCCGGAAGAAAAGAGACTGCACAGGCAGCCTTAACTGATCTGTTGGAAATCCTTAAAACTGATTAAGAACTCAAATCAGTCTTCTCTCTTCATTATGACCAGCTTTATCTCAGTCATTTCTTCAATTGCATATTTTATTCCCTCCCTACCGATACCACTCATTTTCATACCACCAAATGGCATGGTATCTATTCTAAAATCAGATGTGTCATTTATCAACACAGTTCCAAATTGAAGCTTGTCAACTGCCCTCATCACTTCGGGGTAACTATCAGTTATTATCCCTGCTTGAAGCCCAAAATTCACGTTATTTGCTACCCCTATGGCCTCATCCAGGGTTTTGTACCTGTAAAGAATTGTGACCGGGCCAAAAATTTCGTTTTTCCATATGGGATCTTCCTTTTGGACATTTTCCAGTATGGTTGGATAGAGCACATTCTTTTCCTTCCTGTTCCCGATCAGTACAGAGGCCCCATTGGATACTGAGTTTGAAATCAGGCTTTCAACCCTCCTGGCTTCGCCTTCAGTGATCATGGGCCCAATATCTGTATCAAGGTCAAGTGGATTTCCCACTTTTAATGCACTGGTCCTCTTTATGAGTCTTTCAGTCAACTGTGGATAAATTGAATCCTGAATTAGAATACGCTGGGTGTGTATGCAGTTTTGCCCCTGAGATTCGAATGCAGCTTCAACTATGTTGTCTATGTGATCCTCCCACCTTGAATTTCCTGAAACTATAACCGGTGAATTATTTCCCAGTTCCATAGAATATTTTTTAACCCCTCCATCTCTTACCAGTTTAGAGGCCGCCTCGTAACCTCCCGTAAATGTAACTTTCTTGAATTCTTCTGACTGAAGGAATGATTTCATAACCTGGCCATTCCCTGAAGTTATGATGTTCTGGAAAGCATTGGGTGGCATTCCTGCCTCATGGAGTATTTCAGAGAGCTTTACGGATGAGAGAGGAGCAAGAGTGGTTGGTTTATTGACAATGCTGTTTCCCGCTGCTAGGGCAGGGGCAACCTTGTGGGCCACCAGGTTAAGGGGATCATTGAACGGAGTTATGGACAATACCGGGCCAATCGGAACACGGTTGTAATAAGCAAATCTGTCTTTCCCTCTGGGTTCAACATCCATTGGGACAGTTTCCCCATGAATTCTTTTTCCCTCCTCTGCAGACGAAAATAGAACGAATGCCGCCCTGTTTACCTCTTTCAAAGAGTATTTTAAAGGCTTTCCTGATTCTCTGGTTATAATTTTTGCAAGTTCCTCTCTCTTTGACTTTATTATATCAGATCCGCTTTTGAGGAATTCATATTTTTCGTAAGCTCTCATTGAAGATATCCTGGAAAAGGCAGCCTTTGCATTTTCAATGACTTCCCCGACATCTTGACTCTCAGTTTCCTGAAGCTGATCAAAAGTTTCACCCGTATATTTGTCCTTGATCGATAGAACCATTCAAATCAGGTATACATTGCTGGAGAGATATTATTTTTTTCCGGCGATGCCCTTTGTATATAAATCTTCTGGAAATTAATTTATATACAGTTTCGTTCAGGCAATATGGGAGAAAATAATTCCTCTAATACGAACATGGTCTGGTACAACGGAACTCTGATTCCATATAAGGATGCAAAGGTTCCGGTATTGACGCATTCTTTGCAGTATGGATCCGGAATTTTTGAAGGCATAAGGTCCTATCCATCGCAAACAGGTTCCAATGTTTTCAGGCTGAGGGAACATATGAAAAGGTTTTTGAAAACAGCTAAAATTTATGGAATGAATCTCGGATTCACTCATGATCAGCTTGTGAATGCTGTAATTGAGACTGTCTATGCCAACAAACTCAAGTCTTGCTATATAAGACCCTTTGCTTTTATAGATGACGATTCAATCAGCATTTCAACAAAAGGTAAGAGGGTAAGTGTAACCATAAGCGTAATTCCATATGACAGTATATTTGGGACAGACAAATTGAAAGGAATCAGGTGCAAGGTTTCATCCTGGAAAAGACTGAACTCGAGTATTTTGCCAATACAGGCAAAGGCAAGTGGTAATTACCTTAACTCAATAATAGCACTAAATGAAGCGACAATGCTTGGATACAATGAGGCAATAATCCTTTCTGATAACGGGTATGTCGCGGAAGGGAGTGGTGAAAACATTTTCCTGGTTAAAGATGAAAAACTCATAACCTCAGGCGATGATTCGGATGTTCTGCTTGGAATAACAAGGGATTCCATAATAACCACGGCAAGGGAGATGAACATGGAGGTGGTCATGAGGAATATCCATCGTGACGAGCTCTATAATGCAGATGAGATATTTCTTTGTGGAACAGCAGCTGAGGTAGCTCCCGTGATAGAAGTGGATGGAACTATAATCGGCGACGGGAGAATAGGGAAGGTAACATCAGAGATTTCCAGGGCCTATGATAAAATAGTAAATGGAGAAACAAACGAACACGCTGATTGGCTTTCTCCAGTAGAATTCTGAATTTGGGCTTAACCTGATTTCTAAAAATATCCCCAGATTTTTATTTTATCTTAAAACCTTCGATACGAAAGAGAGGTTTCAATCTGATCCGTCCTGTCAGTTATTCCCTGTGATCTCGTTTATGAAAGTCGCAACGGACTGGTGAATGCTTTCAGTGGGTATTGATATGAGATCCTTTAGAATATTTCCTGTAAGAACACAGGCCACACTGTCAGTCTTATCAATTATACCTTCCCCAACAAGTTTTCTTATACCAGCAACAGAAGCTGCAGAGGCGGGTTCGCACCCAATCCCTGATCTGTCGATTGTGTGTTTCGCCTCTATTATTTCATCATCGCTTACCGTTGTGACGATTCCATTTGTGTATTTTATTGAGATCAACGCTTTTTCCCAGTTCACTGGATTCCCTATTCTGATTGCACTCGCTATTGTTTTTGCCTTCACGGGAACCAGTTTACTATCTTTTCCCGACCACAAATTGTAAAATGGACTTGCCCCCTCTGCCTGAACTGAAACTATTCTTGGGATACGATCTATGATTCCAAGTTTTTTGAGCTCCCTCAGTGCTTTTCCTGCCGCTGAAGTATTCCCAAGATTTCCTGCGGGCAGGGATATGAAATCACAATCCTGTAAATCCCTCATAATCTCAAAAGTTATAGATTTCTGACCTTCCAACCTCCATGGATTTATGGAATTCAACACGTAATATCTGTTGTTGGATTCTGCTATATTGGAAATAAAAGACATTGCCGAGTCAAAGTCACCTTTGACATCTATTATCTCCGCCCCATACGAAACGGCCTGGGCCAGTTTTGATTCTGATACATTTCCGAAAGGTATGAGGACATAACTTTTCATGCCAGCAATGGCACTGTAAGAGGCCGCTGATGCGGATGTGTTACCGGTAGATGCACATATTGTGTTTTGCATCCCCATCCGCTTTGCCTCTGAGATCGCGACGGTCATACCTCTATCCTTGAAACTCCCTGTGGGGTTTTCCCCCTCATGTTTCAGCCAGAGTGGTTTTATCCCTGCCCAATCTGATACTTTTTCGCTTTTGTAAAGATGTGTGTCACCCTCCCCCCTGGTTACTATCGTTTCCCTTGAAATTGAAGGATGGATTAACTGCCTGTATTTCCACACACCGCGAAAACCTGGATCGGGTGTAAACTCTTCTGCTTTATGAATTACTTCGAACAGACCGCCGCATTTGGGGCATATGTAACTACCCCTGGAAATACCGAATTCTGTTCCGCAATGAACACACTTTAATGCCGATAAATCAGGATCTTCCATCTCAGGTAAAATGTATTAAGATGTCTTAAAGAATTTGCCAATTATTTTTCTCTGGTAGAAACAGCGTTGTATCGGATTGAATTCTCTAAGATTTGCAACCTGAAAATTTTTCTTTGCGTTGAACATCGTAAAATTAGTAGTATTGGTTTCTGGTAAGATCAGTACACATCTAGAGCAACAACCCTGGCCATTGAACCGCTGCCTTTTTTAATCTTGAGTGGAAGAGCTACTATGAGATATTTTTTCTCCTCCTTCAGTTGATCAAGATGTGCAAGGTCTTCTATGAAGACGATATTCTTCCCAAGTAGAGCATGATGCACATCGAAACCAGAGTGATCGTAAGGTTCCATTCCCAGCGTGTCTATACCGATCATCTTGGGTTTATGCTTTACAATGAAATCAACACTGTCCATTGAAAGACCCGGGAATTCATACTGAAATTCCCTTGAGAAATCTCTCTTCTTATCCCATCCCGTCTTTATTAGGATTATTTTGCCGTCATATTCAGGTTTCCATATAGATTCCAGCATTTTTTCTGTAATTTCCTTTCCATTTAGTTTTGGAGAGATGCAATAACCCTCACCTATTATCTGCTGAAGTGGTATGGCATCCACTGTCATCCCTTTTTCAACCATATGATATGGCGCATCTATATGAGTACCACTGTGGGTCACCGAAGAATAGCTTTCCACATTGTAAGCATCTCTTGCCACTGTTCCAACTGGATTTATAGTCACCAGCGGATTGGTTGGCCATACAGGCATGTTTGTCTCCAGTGTAACGCTTAAATCATAATACCCCTTGATTTCCATGAAAAAACATGTAACATCAAGTTATAAATGTTTGCAGGAAAACATATCCAGTAAGCCGTAGTATGTGAACAAAGTTATTTAAACGCATTTCATAACCTGAATGCAGAATGTTAACATCACCAGACCCGAATTAGTTTTCACCGAAATCAATAAATAATAAAATTTACTGTTTTATTACATGACAAACACAAGCATGGAGAGGATCTGAATTGCCATCTCAAAGCTCTGAAAACAAGGGTATGCCAAAAACCGCATTATCCAGACGATCCATGGCAATTGACGATTCAGTCTTCAAACTGGCCCTCGGTCTACCCAGGGATGTTATAAGCCTCACAGCTGGCGAGCCGGATTTCCCGAGTTCCGATTTCGTTAACATTGCTGCAAAGAAGGCAATGGACGAAAATTTCACCCACTACACAAGCTCAAACGGAATATCTGAATTGCGTGAAGCTATAAGCAGAAAACTTAGGGTTGAAAATGGGATGGATTATGGAAAGGATGAGATAGTCGTATCCCCCGGGAGTTCATCTTCCATATTTCTTCTTCTTTTTGGCCTTGCAGACAGGGGGGATGAGGTCATCATACCTGATCCAGCCTGGTTCCATTACAGCATCCTTTCTGAATTGGCCGGGTTGAAACCGGTCAGGTTTAACATGGTCAAGGATGACAGTATAAGAATAGAGGCATCTGACATAGAGGAAAAGATAACTGATAAAAGCAGGCTGATGATCCTCAACACGCCTGCCAATCCAACCGGACATGTACTATCAAGATCAGAGCTGGAAGATGTGGCTGGGGTTGCTGAGAGAAATAATATCACTGTCATTTCCGATGAAATATACGAAAAAATTCTTTATGACGACCACAAACATATAAGCCTGGGCTCCCTTAATGGAATGAAGGAAAGAACCATAACTGTGAACGGACTTTCAAAGGGTTATGCAATGATGGGTTGGAGAGTTGGATATGCAGCTTCAACGTTTGAGATATCGGAAAAACTCACTTCACTGCTTGGTTATACCATGGTATGTGCAGGAAGTGTTGCCCAGAAAGCTGCTATAGAGGCTCTTGAGAATCCACGCTCAAAAGATTATGTGAAAAAAATGGTTGAGACCTGGTCTAGAAGGAGAAAAATAGTCATGAGCTATATTGAAAGGAACAGAGATCTGATGACCCTCACGGCTCCAGAAGGCACGTTTTATGCCTGGATCAACATAGCTAAGTCAGGTTTGGATGGGAAAGAATTCTCAAAAGTTCTCCTAAGAGATTACAAGGTGGGGGTCATGCCAGGTTACCTGTTTGGTGAGTCAGGTAAAGATTTTGTCAGGATATCATTTGCTACAGATGATAAATCGGTTGATGAGGGGATGAAAAGAATTGAACAGTGCCTCAGGAAACATAAGAAGTAAGGACACTACCTGAAATCACCCCGTTTATATCGGTTTGATCTGTAAAATTCTTATTTCCCATAACTCCAAATTGAGAGGTAAAAAAATTTAAAGTGTCTTTTGGAAATTTATAAATAAAATGGATCTCGAATAAAAAATTAGATGGTGTTTTTATTCAGGCTTTCTCGGTGGATGTGGTCTTGTGGTTCCCCGACCTCATGAATTTGTTACTTCTTATT
>JAJZLW010000025.1 GCA_021850505.1 Thermoplasmata archaeon | reverse complement strand
TTGATAATTTAATTGTGAGGCTTTCCTTTGCCAGGTTCACGTTGTCCTCTGTAATTCTTCTTAACCTGAAATACTCAGAGCTTCCATAATCCGTGTTTATAGCAGAGAAAAAGATCAGCTTCTGCCCAGTGTCCTGTTTCCTGATAACGTCAACGACTGCTTTAATTCCCTTCAACGTCACATCGTCATGCGTCTGCTGTGGATCATTGAAAATTCCCGCCGAATAGATGATCATATCGAATTGCTTAACAGCATCCTGGAGTTTTTCAGTTTCAACAACGCTGCCAGTAATGTGTTCAATTCCCTTTTTGTTGAGAACTTCATTTTCATGCCTGGAATAGTATACGACTTTCTCAGCGTCAAGCGACATGGCTACATTGCTGCCAATAAAACCTGAGCCGCCAATTACAATGGCCTTCATGTCAAGTGTATGCGCGGTAAACTGATATAATTTTCTAGCTGCAATTAACTGCAGGATTAATATTATAAATAGTAAAGGAATCTACATAAGGTTTTCATGAAGCATAAAGGACGAAAAGTATACATGGTTTCCGGCGGTGTAACTAAATTCGCAAAAGCAACTCCGGAAATGGATTTTAGACTGCGTGTGAAGAAGGCATTCGACTATGCTATGAATGACGTCGGACTTGAATTGAGCGACATCGACGGTTCTGTAGCTTCATATTTTTCAGATCATTTCCAGAGGCAGCTGATGTCAGGTATCATGGTTCAGGATTATCTTGGCCTGACACCAAAACCCAGCAAAAGAGTCGAGGGTGGAGGCGCCACTGGCGGCCTTTCATTCCAGACAGGTTATGAGGAGATCGCTTCCGGAAGGATGGACACCTGTGTTGTTTACGGCTTTGAATCCATGTCACATGTTAATACATGGAAAGGAAATGAGTTCATAGCGCTCGCAAGTGATACTAATTTTGATTATCCGGTGGGTGGGTTCTATACAGGATATTACGCAATGATGGCTGTCAGGCATATGCATGAATTTGGAACCACCGTTGAGCAACTTGCCAAAGTCTCGATCAAGAATCACGAGAACGCTCTTCACAATCCATATGCTCAGAGCCCAATGAAGCTTACAGTGGAGGATGTAAGGAAATCGCCGATGGTAGCATATCCTCTGACAAGGCTGGATGTTTGTGCAATGTCAGATGGTGCTGCCGTTGCAATACTCGCATCTGAAGAGAAGGCGTTTGAGATTACAAAGCATCCGATCGAAATAACGGGTATCGGTACAGGAACGGATACAATGAGACTCGCAGACAGACCGTTTGGCAAGGTTCCACTTCTTCCAAAGGAGAAGGCATCAGACTACAAAGATCTGAAATATCCCGGAATGCACTCATTCAGGGCTGGAAGATCTGCCGCGAAGGAGGCATATGAAGCAGCTGGCATAACAGATCCGCTGAATGAGATCGACGCTGTAGAACTCCATGATGCATACACATCATCTGAAATACAGACCTATGAGGATCTTGGGCTGTGCAAATACGGAGAGGGCGGGCAGTTCATAGATGAGGGGAAATCCAAACTCAATGGAAAGGTCCCCGTCAACTTCTCTGGCGGCCTGCTTGCATGCGGTCATCCGGTTGGTGCAACTGGAATAATGCAGGGTGTCTTCATGTTCTGGCAGCTTCAGAAGACAATAAAAAAGCACTTCAAGGACGACAAGCTTCAGCTTAAGAATCCAAAACGCGGGCTTATACACAGTCATGCAGGCACCGGAACTTATGTTACAGTTTCTATCATGGAGGTGCCAAAATGACGATAAATCCTGACGCAAAGATGGAAGAGAGCCAGTCTGGAACTGAGGTTTACACTATAGATCCACTTGTTGTCAAATCAACCTATTCAATAGATTACATCCACAGTTTCGCACAGGACTCAGAGTTCTTCAGGGCACTTGGGAAGAAGAAGCTGATGGGAAGCAGGTGCAAAAAGTGTGGTTACGGATACGGAACACCAAGGTCCCACTGTATGATGTGCGGTGCTGAAACCGAGTGGATAGAATTGCCAAAGACCGGAAAGATACATTCGTATACAACATGCTATTTCGGCAGCGAGGTTTTCCTTCCACAGACGCCATTCAACTTGATAATGGTTGAATTTGAGGGTATCGATTCTCTCTTCATGGCAAGGCTTATCGGTGCAGACCAGGATGATATGTATGTCGGCATGCCAGTGGTTGCAAAATTCAAGCGGCTGCAGTCTTTCAGCCCTACGGATGTCTACTTTGTCCCGGCAAAGGGCTCAGGCAGGAATGACCAGAAAGGGAAGAAAAAGAGATAAATGGCCGAAAAGAGGGAAGCATTTTCCAACCGGGACAGAAATGTTTTCCTTATAACTGCCGAGAGGGGCATCGATCGCGGTGCCCTCATTTCGCGTTATAGCAGGACTGCATCACTGGACATCAGAGAGGTTTACGACAAAGAATTCGCTGCAAACTCAGAAAGGGGTTCAGAATTCTACAGGCGCGTTTTCAGCGACTACGGTGATGAGTCAGTAGCGGAGCTGGTTTTTGCGCAGGTGGGAGTGCAGGGTGTTTCAAACATTGTAAGTAAGATGATGGAAGACCTGCGTATTGGTCTCTCTTTCATCGAAAAATCCTCCAGATATGTGAGATATGACAAAAAAGTGAATGGCAAATATCTCTACCTCTCAGCGGAGGGGGCAGGGATAAACGGAAACCTGCAAACAGAATATGATGATCTCTGCAGGGATCTATTCACCTTCTATTCAGAATGCTATGGCCAGGTTTCAGGTTATTTTGAAAAAACCAATCCAATTGAGAATTGCGCATTCGTAAACAGGAAAGATTCCACTGAATCCTTCTATTCAGATCTATCCGGAAACGAAAAAGAGCTCGCACAGAAGGCCTATGGCAGTGCCATCAGGGCAAGGGCACTTGATGACATCAGATATATACTGCCCGCCTCAACACTTACAAATTTAGGAATATCTGGCAATGCCAGGGCATTCATCCATCTGGTATCAAAAATGAAGGCAACCGGTTTAACTGAGGCCCGGAAGCTGGCAGATAACATCTATAATGAACTGCTTCCAGAATTCCCTGAGATAATCAATGCAGCAACTTCTGATTATGGCAGATCAAACATAGATTATACAAGAGAAAGGGAATCATTCAGACCAGAGCCTCGATCAAATCAACATGAGACTGTTGAATTAATCTCATTTAACAGCGAAGAAGAGGAGTTGAAGAAGATTGGCTTGGCATATTCTATCAAAACCGGATCGACCGGTCAGAACAGGGACGATGTAATTTCATTCATAAATAAACAGAGTGCTTTGCGAAAGAACAGAAGGAACAAACCATCTAGGGAGTTTGAGATACCAGTCTACCAATTCCTGATTTCGACCAATTACGGTGCCTTTAGGGATCTTCAGAGGCACAGGATGATGACGATAATAAGGGGTTTTTTGAACCCAAAGAGTGGATATGACATACCAGTGTCAATCCGGCACGATGAGAACCTTCTTACTGAATACGTATTACTTATGGAAAGAGCGGCAAACGTATGGGAAAAAATTTCAGTTAAGAATGGATACGATGTTGCTCAATACGTGATCCCTTACGCATACAGGTATCCCATATACGTATCAATGAATCTGAAAGAAGCATGTTACCTGACAGAACTCCGCTCAACGCCTCAGGCCCATTTTGACCTGAGAAAGATATCGGCATCCATCTACGATTCTATAAAAACAGTGCACCCTAATCTGTCAACCATCATCAGGTTTGTGGACAAGACAGATTATCCCCTTGGAAGAATATTTGCAGAATTCAGGAAGGAGAAGAAGACTGCGTGATTACAATATTTCAGATGCATGTGTGAGATTAATCTTCCAGTCAGGAAAACTGCCTGCAAGTTCAGCAATTATGCCATGAAATTCATTTGCTACGCAGCTGGGTATAATCATGCCCATAGTGAAATTCTTTCCAATCATACTGTGAAGCATACCAAGTATGGCAACCAGCTTTTCTGTGGTCTTGTCGAAAACATATGAGACAAGGGGATTCCTGAACGTCATCTCATATATTCTGTCCCTGTCAGAAATCGACGTAAGCTCCTTCGGGCGGCTTATAAGGTTGCTTTTTTCGTAATAAACGGCCTGAATATTGTCGTTCAGGAGATATTTTACCTCGCGGTACCAGTTATTACCAAATGTCGCTATCACATAATCCCCCTTTATGTCCATCGAAGATGGAGGAACTGACATTGTCAATTCATAGTAATTCAACTGGAAATTCTCAGGCAGAAAATCTCTATAATGCTTCAATGCTGCATTTTCAGCCATCAGGTTGACCTGGAACATGGAGAATTTCTTTGGAGCAAGGAGAATGGCAGATACTTTCTGCTGATCAGTGTCATGATACCTGAATATTATTGTCCTTTTTCCACCATGCACAATTACTGTATCTATAACCACAGAAGATATGGAAATCAGCGACTGGAATAACTCAACGGTCTCTGGATCTGCTACGTCCCATTTTCCAAGGAACGATTCTTCCGTTTCCTTCAGTTTCAGGTCTCTAATATCTTTCAATGCAGGTTCAGATAAATCCTGGTTTTTTGGGATATTTGTAATAACAAAAGCGCTCTTTTCCTTTACCCTCAGCTTCGCCACGCCGTAGAAATCATGCTCTCCTGATAATACGACAAGCTTATCCCCATCCCTGAATGAGATAGAGCAGATCCGGTTCAGAAGAGAATTAACCTCGTTGAAAATCATAGCCAATAATCATAAGGAAGTATGAATACTTTCATTGTTATTCTGATGGTTTATTGATGGTTGAATTCTTGAGCAGTTAATCATTTAACTTTCATCAACCTATGGCATTCTACCGGATCTTAACAGCATTCGAAAACATAAAATGTGATTTTTACCATTGCAATATCTCACAATATTTTCCCGTTTTCCATGATTTTTCTTTTATTGCTGCTGCTTTTAATATCGCGCCTTTGTTTAAATAAAAGTTTATATTGAAGAACATATTTATGTGTCAAAATTGAGGTGCAAAATAAAATGTTGTCAGGTCAAATGCCTATTCTGATACTAAAAGAGGGTACGCAGAGAGAACAGGGCAAAAATGCCCAGAAGTCAAATATCGAAGCAGCAAAGGCCATCGCTGATGCAATTAGGACCACACTTGGCCCAAAAGGAATGGACAAGATGCTGGTTGATTCGATAGGAGACATTGTCATATCAAATGACGGAGCCACCATTCTGAAAGAGATGGATGTCGACCACCCGACCGCAAAGATGATAGTCGAGGTTGCAAAAGCTCAGGATGTTTCAGTCGGCGACGGAACCACAAGCGCTGTAGTGCTTGCTGGCGAATTCCTGAAGCAGGCAGAATCATTGCTTGAACAGGGTGTCCACTCCACCGTAATCACGAACGGATACCGCCTTGCAATGAACGAGGTTAAAAAATATCTTGACGAGCTGGCAATCAAGGCAGACGATGAAAAATCACTTATCAGGGTTGCTGAAACTTCACTTTCAGGTAAAAACGCTGGTTTCTCAAATTCCATACTTTCAGAGTTGGTTGTAAAGGCTGTCAATCTTGTCGCGGAAGAGCGCAATGGTAAAATATCAGTGGATTCATCCAACATAAAGGTTGACAAGAAGAATGGAGGCAGCGTCAACGACACCCAGCTCATCAACGGTCTCGTTATAGATAAGGAGAGAGTTCATCCTAAGATGCCTAATGTTGTAAACAACGCAAAGATTGCGCTTGTTGATTCTGCTCTTGAAATCAAGAAGACTGAAATAGAGGCAAAAGTCCAGATAACCGATCCATCCAAGATACATGAGTTCCTTGACCAGGAATCCGACACATTCAAGAAGATGGTAGAGAAGGTCAAGAAGAGCAAGGCCAATGTCTTAATGTCACAGAAGGGAATAGATGATCTTGCCCAGCATTACCTTGCAAAAGAAGGTATATACGCTGTCAGGAGAGTGAAGAAGAGTGACATGGAGAAACTCGCCAAGGCAACAGGCGCAACAATAGTAACAAACCTCGATGATCTTAATGAAAAATCTCTTGGAAAAGCTGAGAAAGTAGAGGAAAAGAAGATCGGCGACGACAGGATGACATTCGTGACGGGATGTGCGAACCCAAAGGCTGTGAGCATTCTTATCAGGGGTGCAACAGAGCACGTTGTATCGGAAATAGAGAGAAGCCTTAATGATGCAATAAGGGTTGTATCAATAACCAAAGAGGATGCAAAAGTACTTCCTGGAGGAGGAGCAATTGAGGCCGAACTTGCTTCGAGGATCAGAGGGTTTGCAAACAAGGTCGGAGGCAGGGAACAGCTTGCCATTGAGGCCTTCGCAAGAGCTCTTGAGGTTATACCCAGAACGCTCGCAGAAAATGCTGGAATGGATCCAATAAACACACTCATACAGCTGAAAGCTGAACATGAAAAAGGAAACAGGAACTTCGGCATAGACGTGGAGGGAAACAAGATTAGCGATTCGATAAAACGCGGTGTTTTCGATCCACTCAAAGTGAAGAAGCATGCATTCGAAGGGGCGCTCGAGGTTGCTACGATGATTCTTAGAATCGATGATGTCATCGCAAGCAAGAAATCCGGTGGTGGCGAGTCACCAGGCGGAGGAATGCCAGGCGGTATGGGTGGAATGGGCGGCATGGGAGGCATGCCTCCATACTGATCCATTCTGCGATGAATCCTCCTTTATCATCAGATAACCAGTAATTCCACATTTTCACTTTTTATTTTTTCTCTTTATTCAAACCAATATATCCGCTTATTCTTTAATAAATGCTGTTTTATCCATTAAGGTATATTCAATATCAGAATATCCATCTGGGAAGTTTATTAAATATTCCTGTGATGTCGTGCAGGTGAGCAATTGAATCTATATGAATATCAGGGAAAGAATCTATTCGCCAGTTATGGGATACCTATACCCGGTGGGTACGTCGTTTCGAATATTAGTGAAGTTAAGCCTTTCAGTAAACCAGTTGTAGTAAAATCGCAAATTCTCCTCGGCGGCAGGGGAAAATCCGGCGGTATAAAATTTGCAAGAAAGCCGGAAGAACTGAATCCAGCTGTTACTGAGCTGCTGGGTGCAAAGATAAGGG
>JAJZLW010000005.1 GCA_021850505.1 Thermoplasmata archaeon | reverse complement strand
CAGGCTCTTCAGGAACTCGAGAGAATGGCATCTAATCTGAGCATACCGAATGACGTAAGGGAAAGTGCTGCTGTGATCTACAGGAAGGCAGTGAAACAGAACATGATCAGGGGCAGAAGCATAGAAGGTGTCGTTGCAGGTTCGATCTACGCAGCGTGCAGACTGACCAACGTGCCAAGGACACTCGATGAAATTGCATCTGTTACAAGGGTAAAGAAAAAGGAGATCGGAAGGACATACAGGATTATGAGCAGGTATCTGAAACTAAACATAATTCCGTCTAAGCCGGATGATTACGTGAACAGGTTCTGCAGCAAGCTTAAACTTTCAGCAGAGGCCAGGAAGAAGGCTAATGACATACTCAAACTCGCAAGAGACAATGACCTTACTTCAGGCAAGGGCCCTACCGGCGTGGCAGCAGCTGCAATATACATTGCATCTCTCCTGACTGGCGAAAGGAGAACTCAGAGATCTGTTGCCGAGGTAGCAGGAGTGACTGAAGTCACAATAAGAAACAGATACAAGGAACTCACTGAGAAACTCGGTCTGACAGTAGAAGTGGAAGAGTAATCATTCTTCCATTAATTTTTCAAAAACCTCGTAGCACCTTAATACATCATCAATAACATTTGTAATAGTCGATATTTTAGCATCTGTGATTGTAAGGCAAAGAGAGTCCTTATTAAATGAGGGTTTTATCTTCCCCATATTATCTGGATCTATTGATGCCAGAAAGTCTTTCATTTTCTCTTTTTCCATAAATATCATGAGATCAGCCTCAATCTCAGTTAATTCCTTCATGAAACTTCATGAGCTAAAAAGGTAAAATAGATATCGCATTATTCCGGATCAGAGCGGAGGTTGCCGAGCCAGGTTAAAGGCGACAGACTCAAGATCTGTTTCCGTAGGGATCCGCCGGTTCGAATCCGGCCCTCCGCATATATACATTTAATCGCTTAAATCGTAATCCCAAATCACCTTGAAACCATGTAATTTCCGAAATTCAGGATCGTTCGAAATAAGTGATAAACCTCGTGCCATTGACTCTGCGGCTATTGACCTGTCGTGAAGTTCTGGAATATGGAGGGACAGAAAAGCATCCCATACCTCATCCGGAAAATTGGATTGGAATATAAAAGAGGCACCTCTTAGTTCATCCGGGACCTGCTTGACAGCGTTCTTCGGATTGGCCAATCTTAGTCTCCCCTTCATTGCTACATAAATAAATTCCCCCATTAGAATCTGCGGTACCCGAATTGAAACCTATCCTAATTCTGTAAAGAAAATACATCAGATGCAGGATATGGCAAATTATCCTCTAAATATCTTGCCAATTAAACGCATCTGTTATGAAGTTTTTCACAACTTCCACTCTTTTCTTAAATCTCTGAGGTCTTTCTCGAATCCTTCGGTATCTACCTTGCCTTTCAATATACCTCTCAAAGTCCTATTCCCATGTCTGATAATAATGCCTTCCCCAGAGTCTGACACAATAACGCTTTCTCCGCAGCTCAGATGGTATTTATCTCTCAAATCTTTAGGAAGTGTGATCTGGCCCTTTGAACTAATCTTTACCATCTTAATCATATGAAATGCAAGCATAAGTGCCTATAATATCTTTACATTAAGTAAAGAATTATGAATGACTATTTTCCAATAAACTGTAAATGAATTATGCGTATAAAACGATAATTGGCCAGCTTCGAATATAACTTCGTATCATCCGATAAAAGTAGAGTATCTCAATGATGCTTCTATCAAAATCCAAAATGAAAATCAATGCTTAATAGTAAACTTTCAATGTTCCTATATGGAAAAGGATCCAACTGAGAACAAAACATTATTCGATTTTATAGCGCATCAATACGATGAGACTAGAGAACCGCTCAGAAAAGAGGTGCTTAGCTTTCTGGTGCAATATCTTTCCGACTCAAAGGATATACTTGAAATCGGTACTGGGACTGGCAGGGTATCAATCCAACTTCAGGATTTAGGCTTCAACGTAACTGGAGTTGACATTTCAGAGAAAATGCTGGAAAAAGCAAGGATGAAGGGACTCAAAAAGGCCTTGATTGCCAAAGCTGAATCTCTTCCTTTTGAGGACAACAGTTTTGATGTGACCCTTATAATTCACGTTTTTCATCTTCTGAAGGAGCGAGCAACTGTCATGAACGAGGGCTTTAGCAGTTAAAGTAAAATATTAAATATTGTTGTGAAGTATTGCTATAAGTTATGGAAAAACTTTACACAATCAGGGATGCCTGCAAGATATTGCAGATTCATCCAACTACATTGAGAATGTGGGACAGGGATGGCAAGATCAAATGTGTGAGAATGCAGAACAATTTCAGGAGAGTACCTGAGCGTGAGATTAACAGAATTCTCGGAATACAGAACGGAAGGGCTCAATACATCTATGCAAGAGTTTCATCAAGCGGGCAGAAGGAGGACCTTGAGAGGCAGATAAATCAACTGAAATCCGCTTCTCCGGAGTCAGAGGTCTTTTCCGACGTACGCAGTGGCATGAGGTTCAACAGGAAAGGATTCATGGGTCTTCTTGAACTCATAGGGAAGGATAAGGTATCCACGGTATACATAACACACAAGGATCGTCTTGCAAGATTCGACTTTGATCTGGTCGAGAGGATATGCATGATTCACGGCACGGAGATAGTTGAGGTAGATGGAGAGGAGATATCTTCTGCAAATGAGGAACTCACCAAAGACCTCATATCCATAATCACATCATTCTCCGCCAGGCTATACGGATTGAGATCGCATAAGATGAAGGAAATACTCGGTGCTGTTAAATCATGACGCATCCCTGGAGATCATCCGGTTCAAAGAGAACAATATGGTGGAATTACGAACCATCTGACCGCATACTCCGGTACCTTGATGACATGAGGGATGCAATAAGGTTCGGGACGGCAAAAGCATACGTCCACTGGAAGAGTTCCGGAAGAATTCCCTCTCCGATAGATTTAAGGAAAGAGATAAAGGGATGGTTTGATTCCAGGTGTGACTACGCAAAGCATCACATAAATCCTGTGTGCAGATCATCCGTTGCAATACTCCGCTCATTCAGGAAGAACAGGAGAGAAAAGGCATTCCCCGAAATCAGGAAGTTAGCAATGAGGCTTGATTCAGAACTGGTGAAGATTGTCAATAATTCAATAAGGATAACAATAAGGCCCGGAGAATATGAGATCATACCGGTGAATAAGAAAAATAAGAGATGGAATGAATATATTGGATACAAGATATCCGAGGTACTCATAACTGATCGGATTGTTTCCGTATCTTTTGCCATTCCCGGAGAGAAACATACCGGCAATGAAATCATGGGCATGGATCTGAACTTCAAGACTGCGGATTCAACAACGGTGGATACACGAAGTGGAGGAATTGCCCATGTGGAGACCATCTCCATGGGAGGGATTGTCAGGATACAGAATGATTTCTCCCGCAGAAGAAAAGAAATACAGAAACATGTCAGGAATCATCAGAAGAGAAACAGGAAACTCGAACAGACCAGAGGAAGGCAGAGAAGAAGAGTAAAAGACGAACTTCACAAACAGTCCACAACCATGGTGAGTGATCATCCCAATGCTTCGTTCGTGTTCGAAGACCTGACAGGAATAAGGAAGAGTGGTGAGGATAAGGGAAAGAGATTCAGGACACACTTGAACAGATGGCCATATTCAATGTTCCAGAAAATGGTGGAGTATAAATCCAAAAATAAGGCGATATATGTGAATCCACGGGGGACTTCTTCAGAATGTCCTGTCTGCGGTGAAAAGTTAAGGCACCCTGCGTGGAAGATATCCAGATGCGACAACTGTGATCGGGACTACGACAGGAACAGGCTGGCCTCACTGGCCATAACACTGCGTGGTATCGATCTGTGCGGAGACCCGTTTCCCGTGAGTGCGTTTGCCTCTTGGCAGTCCATGAAGAATGAATACCTGTACCTCAGGCATGTACCTGACATGCCTGAAGCAGGAAGGACCGAGACTGCCTACGCTGCGAATGAAACTGGTGCATAACAATGCACAATGTTTTAAGAACGGTTTGCGCGTATCAAGGAGAGCAGTCATGTCCCTGATAAGGATAGGCAACCGGCACGATAATAACTCAGACCTCAGAGAGAAAATTGGCCAAATATTACGGAATACTTCTGCAAAATACGGAATCAACCTGGATAGAAGAAGGTCAAGCAATAACCTCATTGGATTCGAATCTTCCATAATCGAAGAATTTCCTCCGGACAGAATGCTGAATAGGGACCTTTGTCTCTTTGCATAATAGAGATGAGATAGCTATCAAAATGCTTTCATCTTCAAGGGTCGTCAGGTCAGTCAGATCACTATCTCCCAAAGCCTTAAGAGATCTTGAGAATGAGTTTCTAACAGAGGTATCAGGAATGAAGGATTTTTCGATAAAAAGAAAGAGCACGGAATACCTTGTTATCTGGGAAAAATCCAGATCTAATTTTATTTGCTAAAATTGAAGTCAATCCAAGGGACTATAACGGTGATTCAGTCTTTCCAAAAATTTCTTTTATGTATGGACTTTCTTGGTTATCTTAATGCTTACTCGAATCAAATTACTTACGACTAATATTCCAGTTAGAAAAGATCCTAAAAACATGTAACAAGAAAACTATCTTCTTCACAGGATTATTGATCAATTCTACACTTGAATTGTCAGGTCTTTCTCATCAAAACAATTCTATTTGAGTTAGTTCCCAATTTGCCATTCTTGACCCCCCATATATTGGAAGTTTTGGTGAAATTCTGGTCATTAATGAAAACACATAATACCTCGAACCCGGCAATTAAGCCCTTTTTAAGAATATACTCATCCAGGTTAATCATGCCTTTTATGACTTCTCCAACCTCAAATGCCACATAGCCGCCTTTTTTTGTGATTATGTATAACTGTTTGAATACGGTCTCAATAAATTTGAGCCAGGATTCCAGGTCTGAAGTTGTAAATATATTTTTTTCAATCCTGTCTGCATCAATACCATTGAACCAGCATCGCAACCAGTTATCCTTTGCATATTGCACCAAATTCAGGAATGGGGGAGAAGTAACTGTAAGATCGATGCTTTCTGGATCAACTAAGTGCGATGCCTTTGTGGAATCAAAAGTTGCGACCTTGGAAAGATGGCCTGCTGCATTTATTTTTTCTCTTATTCCCGGTTTGTTTACATCTCTGAGAAGTGAAACCGTCTTCCTTTTAATTATCTTCCTTGTGTCCCTGTACTCAGGTCTTTGTTTAAGCCTTTCATTGATTCTTACCTGATCTTCCTTGCTGGCAGCCTGATTCGGCGGTAGCGTATATACGGAAAAAAAGCCAACTGAATGTCCCGTCAGCCTGCTCGTGGCCACCATCCTGATCCACCTGTCTATGTTATCCTCTTTCCCGGAATCAGATCTTTCCTGCAGGTAATTTTTCAGGCTTAATATCTCTTTTATCGTGTCATCATGGAAAAACATTCCAAGGTCTATATCAGATCCTTCATGATGATCCATACTTATGGAATCTAGTCTTTCGTATATTTCGTCAATCTTTGGTATATCTATTCTCGGATGCGTTAAAACTTCTGAAATGGGGTTAACATCAATTCCGATCGATTTTCTACCTAATATGACACTCTGCACGACAGTTGTTCCCCGGCCATTGAATGGATCGAATACCGTGCTGTTTTTACTCGTCAAGTTCCTTATGAAAAAGTCCGGAAGCTGCGCCTTGAAGCATGCCCTGTATGATATTTCATGCAGGGAATTTCCCTGCCTTTGCTTATGTGTCCAGAAGGACCCACGATAGTATCGTATGGATTTTCCTTCGATCTCAACCCCTTCAGCTGTTATGTCCTCAAGACCAGAGATCATTCTGTCAATCATATTGTCAAATTCATGAATTTCAGTTTTCATTATATTATTCAGTGTCCGTAAGATCTGTAAATTTGAGTGACTGCTTTTAGATCCCTCAGGGCATCCTCCGGGCTGAATGGGTCATCTATTTTTCCATCAACATATTGAATATAGGAGGAGAACATCTTTTTGAAAATATCATATCTCTTCAATTCAACTTTCTTCCCGTTAAGGATCGGATTACCGAAGGATGATGTTCCATAAGGATCATCCTGTGATGAAGATCTCCTCGTGTCGATGTCATCGTATATATTTCCTGAAGTACCCACGACTTCGATTGCAGGTACCCTAGGAGGAAATGCATATGACCATGAATAGAAAAGAAAACCAGCAGCCCCTGATTTGAATTCAAAAAGGGAAAGCGAGGTATCCTCTCCCTGCAGGGATGAACCACCCTTCATTACTTTAGAACTTATCCTGCCGTATTCACCCCCTATGCTTAACAGAGCGTCAACAAAATGGATTCCGCCATCAATCAGGGCGCCTCCGCCCATTGCTTTTTCATCAGACCTCCATGCCATGTTCAGATGCATAGTCTGGTCCCGGATTAAAATTGCAAGCAGATCCCCTATCCTGCCTTCTTTTATCATCTCATTGATCTTCAATATTACAGGATCAAAATGATACTGCTCTGCCACCATGAGTTTCCTGCCTGTTTTCTTTGCGGTTGATATCATCCTGCGGGCTTCATCAGGTGTCCTGGCTATTGGTTTCTCAATGATTACATCCTTTCCTCTTTCCATTGCCTTAATTGCGACTTCCATGTGCATATTGTGCGGTAGCACAATGTCGATCACGTCAGCATCTGATCCCAGTGCATCCTCTATACTTGTGAATGTTCTATGTATGTTGAATTTATCGCGGCATTCCTTAGCCACAGACGGATCCCGTTCCATTATGCTCAGATCGACGCCTTCAATGGATCTGAGATGGACCTTCCCGAATCCACGGCAGCCCATAACAACAATTTCCATATACTGGAATCCCGGTCGTATTATAAACCATGTTCTGCAATCTCGATATTTTGTGATGAAACTGCTTGCATGATTATATAAGACCTGAAAGCCCGTTTTCCCATTTTTCCTTCATTATATCTACAGGGAGGTCAATTATGTCAATTCCGAGATCGCTGATTTTTAAACTGCTCCCACCGGTTTCACCGATCTTCCTGGAAAGAGAACCGAATATCGACGAAAAAGCCTCTTCCCTGTCTTTTGAAACCTCAACCAGGATCCTGTTTCCCCCTTCGGCAAAAAGCTTGTTTATAGGTCTTGCCGGTGAAAATTCTGAAATATCGATTCTTGCGCCAATATTCAACCCAAAAGCCATCTCAGATATCGCACATGCCAGTCCACCATCTGAAATATCATGAGCAGACAGAATCAGATCACTCTCCAATGCAACCTTCCATTTTTCCCTTATATCTAAGAGCTCCTTCATATTCAGGAATGGGGCTCCAGTCACATCATAACCCATCTTTTCGAGCAGGATGCTTCCTGATAGATCCGTGCTGTCGGACCCGATAATGAATATTAAATTATCTTTGGCGGTAAAATATGATCTTATCCTTTTCCTGACATCATTAATAATGCCAACAGTCATTATTACAGGCGAAGGTCTTATATTCCCGCCACGCCCCGTGTTGTACAGACTGACATTTCCGGAAACAACAGGCAGAGCGAATTCTGAGCAGAAATCCCTGATCGCTTTCAATGATTCAACAAGCTGACCCATGATGACAGGATCCTCCGGGTCCCCAAAGTTGAGTGCATCCACAATCGAATGCGGGATACCTCCGCTGCACATTATATTCCTGTAACTTTCAGACATCGTATTGAGGACACCTCTGTATGGATCTCCAGAAATCATCAAAGGTTTTGAATCAGCCTTTATCACAATTCCCGCATAACTGTTCTCAACCGGCCTGATTATTGCTGAGTCCGTATGTGTTTCATGCGAAGGATAACCATCAAGCTGAGCTATGACAGAATTTCCCCTGATTGTTGAATCATATGTCCTTACGACTGGTTCCCTGGAGCATAAATTCAGATCTGAGAGCATTGAAAGCAGAAGCTCATTGAGATCCTTTGGCTCCGGTGGCTGGATCTGAACCGGCGTCTTGTCAGTAAGGAAATAATTTCTGCAGTAAACAGGACCAGATGTCATAAACGACAGATCCAGATCCAGTATGGTCGAGTTATTAAATTTGATAACTAAATTAGTGCCTTCTTTCACCTTACCTATAACAGCATAATCCAGATCCCAGGCTTCAAGTATATCAGAAAGTGCCTTGAGATTCTCCTCAGAAACTGCCATCAGCATCCTTTCCTGGCTCTCGCTTATCCATATTTCCCAGGGTTCCATACCCTCTTCCTTGAGCGGAACCTTTTCAAGAAAGACAGTCGCAGAAACGCCACCTGCATAGCATAATTCGCCGACTGAGCTTGAAAGGCCGCCGCCTCCAAGATCCTTCATGCCGTCAAGTATTCCCGCTTCCGTCGCTTCAAGCACTGCATGCGTCAGTGCCTCCTCAATAACGGGGTTTCCAAGCTGAACGGAAGATATATCCTCCTCCCTTCTCTTTGACACGGAACGCGATGCAAAGTTAACTCCATGTATGCCGTCTCTGCCTGTCTTGCCGCCTGCGACAACGAGCAGGTCCCCGACCCTGGATACCCTGCTTCTTACGATATCTGACTTCCTGGCAATGCCAATGCAACCGGCATTGACGAGTGGGTTGGCAGAATATGACGGATCAAATGTAATGCTACCGGCCACATTCGGAATGCCCATACGGTTTCCGTAATCCCTGATCCCGGCGACCATATTGTCGAAAATGAATGTTTCATCAAGCACACCAAGATTCTTCTTTTTTCTCAGGTCCCCGAGGAAAAGTGAATCCACAAGAGCCACCGGCTGTGCTCCCATGCAGAGAACATCCCGTATAATCCCACCAACGCCTGTTGCAGCACCTCCATAAGGATCCACAGCACTTGGATGGTTGTGGCTCTCCATTTTCAGGACATAAACATAATCCTGGTCGAAGGAGACAACTCCAGCATCATCCTCCATTGCGAGGACAACATAATCCTGCCTCAACGAACCCAGTATGTTTTTAAGGTAAAATTTTGATGACTTATAACAGCAGTGCTCGGACCACGCCTGTGCCATTGCCTGCATTTCTATATCCGTTGGATCCCGGCCGAGTGACATGAAATAATTCCTGAGCATCATCATCTCGTCGCCGTTTAATCCCAGCTTGTATTTCCTGCTGATTTTAACAAGCGATTCCTGATCCTTTTCCGTGATCTTCACAGTTTTTCTGTACTTTGCGGCCATTAATGATCTGTTTCCCTAATACGGTGTATGCTGTATTTTTGTATAACAGGATTTACAAGCAGCGTGCGGGCGAGTTCTTCAATCCTCTTTTCAGGGTCGCCCTCGTTCACATCGAAAACGTATTCCTTAGCTATCTTTATCTTCGATAGATCCCGGAAACCAAGAACCTCGCAATTTTTTGAAACCGTGGATGCTTCTGGATCCTCTACGCCTTCCCTGTATTCTATCCTGAGGGCGATCTTCATGGTGGATAATCGCTACAGGGAATAAAATGCCAGCTATCCTGACCTGACGGCGTTGACAATTGGTTTCAGTACTTCAAGAACGGCAGATGCCTTTTCTGCCACGGTACCTGTGACAATTATATCTGCACCAGCCATAGATATTTCCCTCGCAGACTTCTCGGATCTGATTCCGCCTCCCACTATCAGAGGTATGTTGATCTGCTTCCTTGCAAATTTTATCGTTTCCGCAGGGATGGTAGTTGGTGAACCGCTCCCGGATTCGAAATATACAAGTTTAAGGCCAAGCATTTCCGCGGCAACAGCATAGGATGCTGCTGTTTCCTTATCATCCCTGCCTACCAGGTCTGCCTCTCCAACCCGTCCGACTGTCATTCCAGGTTGAAAAATTATGTAACCCATTGGTAAAATCTCAATTCCAAGGCTTTTTAGATATCTTGCTGCCCTTACCTGGTAACCCATCAGGAATTTTGGGTTTCTTGAATTCATGAGTGTCATAAAGAATATCGCGTCTGCTTTCCTTGATATCATATCAGCGGAGCCAGGGAAAAGTATTGTTCTCAGACTGCAGTGCGCCTTTATGGAAGCAACAGTTTCATCGACCATTTCGGGGCTCACGCTGGTTGAACCGCCTATCATGATATAATCGGAACCTGCCTCGTCCGCTTCTCTAGCAATGATACCGGATTTCTCGGGAGACTGGCTTGCTGGGTCAATCAGTGTCATATGCAACTTGCGCTTGCCAACAGATCCTGCAATATCTGATAAAATACTCATATTATTCCCCCGACAGTAAATGCTACCAGGCCAATAATCATTCCAAGTTTTGAGAAGTTCTGGCTCTTTTCCGGGCTCCTCTCCACCATAAAGAGTGAACCGATAAAGGCGGCATCCGCAAATATTACCGCAATGAAATAGTAAATTCCGAATACATGGATTAAGAAAGTAAGAATGGAAAAGGCTATTCCTGTCAGCGTAGTAACAACAATTATCACTATCGACGCTTGTAATCCATGAACCTTGGGGAACGTTTTCCTGTCCACGTCACCCTTTATGTCCTGAATGTCCTTTATAATCTCTCTTGCGGTATTTGTGAAGAATGCCATCAGGAAGAGAAGTATCATTCTAGAAATGGAATTTACAGCAAGGCCGCCAAACACAAAGATCAGGCCAACAAGAAGGCTTATCGCGATGTTCCCTGGCAGCCCTGTACCCTTCATCCTTGTTTCGTAACCCACAAGAACGATGATTGCAAATATTACAACAAGCGCAGCCGTCGCACTGATTTCAATTACAGACAGGACGGCAGAAACGGCAAAAAAGGCCAATGAAACAACCCAGGCGTCCCGTATATTTATCTCGCCTTTCGGAATGGGCCTGTTAGGATGGTTTATCCTGTCAGATTCAGCATCGCTGATATCGTTAATTATATTGCCACCTGAAATGACAAGAAAGACGCATAATCCGGCAATGGTTGCAACCAGTAGATGGTATCTCAGATCAAGGCCTATACCGACAAGACCTGAAATATAGGTTGCAACAAATCCCATGAGGGCGTTGACTGGCCGGATTATCCTGATCCACTTATACATCTGGAAACTTGTATAATTAAGATGTTATTGTTTTTGTCGATATACGCGGGAAAGTATATCATATGCCATTCTGCAATCAACGGATGTTTTCAGCCCGGTATCGGAAAAATGTGTCCTGTAGGAGTCAACCGATTTTTCTTTGAGGTAATTCCTTGCTGATTCAATTGACATGACATCGCCTTTATGACACTTTGCAATTTCCTGCAGATCCGCAAAGAATATGGAATCATCCTCATGTTTCAGTTTGTGAAGAAGTTGCTCAATACCTGGATCGTATTCATGGTCGATCTTTATTTTATCCAGTATGTCCCGAGATTCAATGGGGCCAAGCCACATCTCACCTTCCTTGATTGATTCCATGCAGTCTGGATAGAAATCAGAGAGGTCACATCTTCCTATATTTTTCAGCATCCTGTCTGAACCGTTTGATCCTTTATGAACCCTGATCAACAGCCTGTAAAAATGACCGTGCCAGAATGAGATCTGAGGTTCAATATATCTGTCGAATGCCGCAGCTCGTCTCGCTGCATATGCGAGCAGCAGCCGTATTCCTTTTTCATGCCGGAAGGCATCATTGACTATAACAGCACCATATCTTCTAAGAGTCTTCTCTCTGTATGATCCAGTGAGCACAGAGAGGTCTGTGGCAGTTATTCCTATGTAACCTCTGTTCTTGATATTGAACAGAGCAGCATCCAGATACGGCACCGCGGATCCGTAGGGATCAACATCGATAAAATCAAAAGGTATCTTTCTAGATGTCTCAGCAAACGATTCCGCATGAACGTATACGGAACAGTTATTCATTTTTATATTAGATTCAACAGCCTTCAGTGCGACAGGATTTATCTCACAGGTATGCGTCTCGGAATCAATCTCCTTGGAAAACCGGATAGCTCTTATTCCGGATCCGCTGAAGCCGTCCAAGATCCTTTTTGGTGAAACCAGACGGAGGAACATTATTGTAATATCCCGGTTGATCCTCTGTGACATGTTATAGAACCCAGGTATCGCAGCGCCTGGGCCCTTACGGGACGATCCTTCCGGCACCTCTACCTGAGCGGCCCCTTCCTTAACAAGCAATCAGGCGCCCTCTTCGCCTTTCAGTACCCGCAGAACCCTGAAGGGAAGCAACCCCCGGTTTATTGGGGTAATATCGAACACCCTCACACCTTCGAGGCTTCTTATTTCCTGCAAGACTGGATTTCTCGATTTTTTATGAAGTGTTATGATAAGCGGTTTCGTCCCTTCCAGCGTTTCAGTGATCTCCTTCTGGATCGCCTTTGATGTATTCTCCAGCTTACCAAGTTCATCTATCACGATTACATCGGCCATTTCCCTTGCTTTCTGAAGGCTTGGAACCAGGAAATCCTCTAGGAGCCTTGTGTCAACCCCTATTTTGTCTATCTTCACCCTTGACACGATCGATGTTTCCGCAAACACCACCTTCTTTTTTGTGTATAGATCATATATGCTGTAACCAACGACCTTATTTCCATTTGTGATCTCTGAAACCAGGACGCCATGAACCTTGGACCCCTGGTTCTCAAGCATCTCTATTATTTTCTTCAGCGCCTCTGACTTTATCGAACCGACTGGACCGGTAATCCCTATTTTTATTGCCAATTTTTCACTCCTCTATATACATAAGCGGGTATTCCATCTCCTTAACAAAACGAAGCCTGGCAATCACTGAAATGTCCCTGTATTTGATTGACACCATGACATTCAGCATTTCGCCAGTGAGTGTGATATATTTGTAAACCCCCTGCTTCTTTTTCACCACGTCTGGATCGATCTCGACTTTTGCGTCTGCCACAAAAGGCTGGACAAGCAGGCTTTCTTTTATAGCCTGTGCAAGCGAAGCTAGATTACTCAGATTAATTGGTACGCCAACATACTGGTGATAAACAGTTCCCAACTTAATACCCGCTTCGAATATAGCGCGCTCCCTGTCAGTGCATTTAAAATATGGTTCCGCAGGATCACGCATGCCGGGGCATAATTACTTGGCAATAGATTAACATTCTGATCGCATTAATTAAATTCCATGCATAGAAATTTGGTCATATCTTATTTCCTCTCTTCGAATCTTCTAACCAGTTTTTTGCGCTAATCATGAACAAGCCTGAAAGGTATTATTATCCAGATTTACATTTACCATCTGCAATGCCGGATGGTTCAAAGTCAGATCGCTCAACACGCAGTATATTTTCGATCATAACGGTCGAGAATCTTTACAGGTTCTTCGGGCTGCTGCTTATAATTATAGGAGTAACATTCTACCTTGGATGGTCCATTGCATATGATACATGGACAGATATTGGTCTTTATTCTTTCGTTGTTCCACTAATAATTTTCGGGCTTCTCCTGCTTGCACTGATCAACGAGAAGAAGGTTGAGCAGAAAAATTCCCAATAATTTCCATTTCTCTGCCGGTTGCATTTATTCTTAGTTTCTTAATTCTTCTATTGAAAACCATTATGCATTCTGAATAATCAGAGTTCCTGCCTCCAGCTAAGAGCTCAGGATCATGCCCCTCCAGATTGATAAACCTTGCAGTTTTGCCGTCTTCTTTCAGTGATCTGGTCCTGAAAACAAAAGATGCAATGGAATTATCCCTAACGCTGTTAGCATACGCAGTCTGGTCAAGGTCATAGGAATTCTGGGTAAGTCCAATTATGGATGTATTGAAATGCCTTGAATTCCTGAAAAGGTTCGAGAGGTGCGATGCGCTATTTTCTCCGGAAAGAAACAGGTGCATCTCATCTATCAACACGATCTTTCTTGAATCATCCATCCTTGCAAGATATCTTGCCATGGTCAGGGTGAATGTCAGAATTCTTTCCCTTTCATTGCCAGGTTCAGACGGCGTCTTTATGAGTATGTTTGATTTAACATAATCAATTTCCTTTCTTTTCTTTAACATTTTTCCGCCCAGAAACAGCATTTTCTCTCTGAGGTCTAGGGACTTTGCGGTTGCTGAAACATACCTCGCCAGTTCTCCTAAATCCATTTCGCTTGTATTGGAGGATGCAATCGCATTGAGCTCTTGCTGTTCTGATTCGTTGAGGCTGGCCGTATCTATCAGGAAATTTACCTTTTCCAAAATCCTGTTTTCCTCGCTTAAATAAAGGGAAAAATCAATGTATTCACCAGCCGAAGTATCTATGACAACTGAATTATTTCCAAGCATGGATGGTAGGTATTCATCCAAAGGATCAAGGACTATGACCCTGTGAACCCTGTTCGTAACGCGAAATCTCTGTATCAGTAACTTTGCAAAAAATGATTTCCCGCTTCCTGTTTCGCCCATAATCAGGAGGTTATGTGACGGCAGACGGAACTGATCTAAGAATACGGGAACTCCTGTTGTTGAATCCGTACCGATCATAACACCGTCATGCATAACTGAAGTGGACAGGAAGATTGGAAGAAATGCTGCAATGGAGCTCGAATCCGCGAGATATCTGTGCCTGAGACCATCCGATAATAATCTCTTCTTTACGGATCTTCTGGTGAAGAATTCACTTCTGGCAAAGAAGAGTGAGAGCAGTTCCATTGACATAATGAACCTTGAAACCTCGCTGCCAAGAGAGACTGGATGATCTGAAGATATCTTCACATCCATCGTGAGATCAATCAGTGAACTCTTTTCCCGCTGCATCCTCGCAATAAGATCATCTATTTCCCTGATCTGTGATCGAATCATCTCGCTTCTTGCATCTTTGCTGTTCTTGACTTTCAGCTCGGATGATCTTTCCGATCTCATATTTTTAAGTCGTTTTTTTGCGGTATTTCCATCGATGGGTTTCAATGTCATAAAGATGGAAAGATCTTTTCCATATGCGTCAACGAACCTTGAAAATTCATTTCCAAGATTATATCTTGAATCTGCAAGATAGAATTTTGCGGAGTATTTATCTGAGGAATAGTACTTTTTATGAATACTGATCCTGAAAGGCTTTTTCGGGATCACATTTTTCCTTGTCGCAAGAAATAACATGATTATTGGAATGCAGGTCAGGTCAGGCTGTAGAATAGATCTGACACCTCCTCCCTGCTTACTTTAGTACGCACAATGCAGCCAGCTGATTGAAGAAATCCTATAACGGCCTTAATCTTCTCATCTGTTGGGGAAACCGAGGAGGATGGCCCTGAATTCGCGAGGATCATATACATCCTGTGGAACATAGTGGACCCAATCGCATCGTTTACCATAGTGTAGTACTGAAATTCATCAGTGTCTTTTTCAAAGGAGTCAACCTTCAATTTTTCCGCTGGAACCGACATTATCATCAGTTTGATCTCCAGATCAGACTGAAGTAAATTGTTAATCTGCCCGGCTACATTAAACGAATCCTGCTCGTTAAGGTCATATATTTCGTCTGAGGTAATGGATAATATTACAGCTTTTCTCTTCCCTTCTGATATTACTGTGAATGACCGCTCAGATACTTCGAATCCGGTTTCAACGATTATATTTTTTCCTGAAACTTTCCATGAAAAAGCGGATATGTAGTAAAGGAGAGGCTGTCTTCCATTTCGGGATGAAAGCGCCAGGATAAAGCCGCAGGCCAGGACAACAAGTGAAATTGGTATGTAATATCTTGAAATTATAAATGCAACAAGTGAAAAGATTGCTATGGTCAATATCCTGTCTGCCGATATCCCAAGCACGGATGATCTGAATCCATAGAGGTTGGACGGAAATTTTTCAGATCTCAAAATTACCATTCTCTCCTGTAGTCAAAATCACGATTATAGATCTCCTGCCAGTTAATTCCTCCATTTTTAGATCCGCTTATGGCAACAGATGGGTTTATTCCAGCCACGGACAGACCAGTTCTCAGAGCATCCATGCTTGCAACAGATGAGCCAATGTTGGCAGCCCTCCCTATTGAATTCTCCAATGACAATCCGTTCACTATGCCAAGAAACGAGCCTGATGAAAATATTCTGAAAGCCGATACTATCACAAAGGGGGAAGATCCTGCGAATATCAGGAAGGCAAGTTGCAGGAGGAACACACCAGAATATTCAATTGCAAAATATACGCCAATTATCGTGAAGAACGGAAAAAGAGCAGCCTCGAAAAATAGCTTCCACAGCCTCATAGCATACTGGTCAAGCTTTGGAATTACAAATGTAATTGAGAATATCGGGATTGCAATTGACAGCACGATAAGCAGGGCCTGCCTTAGCTCAAGTGTAATGATCAGGCTGACAATTGACAGAAAATATCCACTAAGGAAAAAGAATTCCATCACCGGCAGATAGGTTGAATTTACCCCTGAAATTGACTGAAGGCCTGAACCAAGGTTGACCAAACTTAACCCTGAGCTCCAGTTTATTCCTGCCCCATTCCAGATTGAAAGAAATGCATCCCCGGAAAAATTCAGGAAAAGTGACAGTACCTGGAGCGCAAATAATGGCAAAATTGCTCCAATGCCGAGCCTGATTATGAACGTATTCCTGTTCACTGGTCCCAGGAATGAATTTGTTATCATGAAAGCTATAATTCCGCCCAGTATCAAAATCTCAGCAAGAATGAAGTAAAATGACGCAAAAACAAGGTTGTATATGTTAACATATGCGCTGTTGGTTCCGATTATGGAATAGAAGGAATAGTCTGGGTTGAGGCCATAATTAACAGCAAGGTTCCAGAATGGAGATATTATTGCAAGATATGCATCATCAACCAATGAAAACAGTGAGAAGAATAGTGATTCCACTGATGCTGGAGACAGTTAATCACGTACCAAGCGCTACATACTGAAATACAGCATAAAGGACGCCACTGACTGCAAGAACATAAATTACCGTACCGTAGACAGCGTTTTTCAATTTCATTTTGGCATCTGTCTTCCGGTTCTCATCCGAGCTGAAGAAACCCAAAGCAATAGGAATCCAGAGCAATGCTATTAACAGGGCGGAAACTGAAATTACTATAAGATATACCCTGTTAAGTATATCGTAAAGTTGTGTATTTGTGGTAGTAGATGTAATAAGTGCAATTATTTCACTTAATGCCATTATTTACATGAACTTTACGTTATATTTATTACTTTTTGAATCCGCTGGATCAAGATTTATCAGAATAAAGAAAATACCATATACAAAACGCTATGATGTAAATTGAAAAAGTGTGGTCAATCTGATCCCTGCTCACTTTTGACCTTATCCCTTATTTTATTCAATAGGGCCTTCCTGTTTATGCTCCTGACCCTTGCCTCTTCAAATCTTCTTTTATCATCATCGGTTTCCAGCAATAGCTCAGGGCAGTCAATTGGTCTCCCATCTGCATCGATGGCGACATAGGTAAGGTATGCCTTGGTTGTAAATCTTCTAGTTCCAGTAATTCCCTCTTCTGATTCAACATCGACCTCGATTTCCATGGTTGTTCTAGTGGTAAAATTTATCCTGCCCTTCATGTAAACAATGTAACCCATCCTGATTGGTGATAGAAAAAAAAGATTGTCTATGCTTCCAGTCACTGTTCTTTTTCTGCTGTGTTTCATGGCGACAATCGAAGCGACATTATCTATCCACTCAACAAGCCTGCCCCCGTAAAGGCTGTCAAATACATTTGTGTCACCCGGTAGCACTATTCTCTGCAATTCAGAGTAGGATTCTTTCCAGCTCTTCTTTTCCATGATATCAACATTCGAAGGATGCTTATATTGTTTTACCGGTTATTAACTGCATTTTTTTCATTTTAACATGGAAAATTATTTTAGCTGCCTCTCATCACGAACTGATGGCAAATACTGATCCAGAATCCGGCAAGAGATCAGCTGCCAAGAAGGCAGTCTCATACGTGAGGGATGGCATGTTGATAGGCCTTGGTACAGGTTCAACCACGCAATATTTTTTAAAATTTCTATCTGAAGAGGTGAAGAATGGTCTCGATATCTCAGGGATTCCGACTTCCAGGGCCACTGAAAAAATGGCCAGAAAACTGGGCATTAAGATTTCCAAACTAACCAATCAGCAGATAGACATTGATTTCGACGGTGCAGACGAGGTCGACACAAAGGGCAACCTGATTAAGGGTGGAGGTGGCGCCCTTACAAGAGAGAAGATCGTGGCGGCATCGAGCAGGAAATTTTATGTGATGGTCGACGAATCGAAGATATCGGAATCGTACCTCAGCCGAAAGAAGCTGCCTGTAGAGATCCTGCCTTTCCTTTATGAACAGACTGTTTCCCGCATACGCGTATTATGCGATGATTGTGAAACACGTGAAGGATTCATTACGGATAATGGAAATTATATTGTTGACTGTTCTTTTTATAGAATAGATGAACCAGCCAGGCTGGAAACGCAGATAAAACTTATTCCGGGTGTGGTTGAGGTAGGGTTATTTGTAAATATGGCAACAAAGATAATAGTTGGTAATGGAAATTCAGCCTACGAGATTAACCCGTATAAAAGCTAATGTTTGAACTCCTGTAACTTCTTGATCTTATCCTGTATCTCCTGAATTTCTGAGCTGAGATCCATAATTATCTCCTCGAGTATCTCATTGAAACCCTTGGATAGCTTATAACCATGGATAGGTCTCCCCTTTCCCTCTTTCTTCATGTTTCTTTTGTTGACCCATCCTCTTCTTCTCAGCCACTGCATGGCGATTGATACCTCTGGTTGTCTCAGACCGGTTTCTCTCTCAATCTCAACACTTGTTATCTCGCCCTTGTCCCTAATATATACGAGTGTGTATGCAACGCTTCTAGGAATATCCGATAGTATGAGCGACTTTGCGAGCTTTTCCCCTTCTTCTGAAATAGGCAATTTGATCCGCCTGCTATATTATAAATCTATATATAGATAGCTTTATAAAATTTAAATACAAATTGAAAAAAAATTATGATTTTGAAAGTGCCTCAAGTTTGCTCATCAATGTATAGAGAAAAGTTCTGGCGTGCGCCGGGACATTGGGATCGTTAGTTAGATCATCCAGAGAAGAGATCACAGTGGCGCACCTCAGATCCAGGCTCTCCTTCTTATTGGATAATCTGGATTTAGCATCTGTAGCATGTTTTCTCACATTCCTTGGTATGGTATTGTCCTGTGCCAGCTCATCAAGCAGGTATATAACCTCTTCAAATAATTTCTCATCCATATTTATCACGATTCCATCAATGTTTTTCCTTTGTCCTTAACAGTGGTAAGTACCATCATGGTCTTGATAGATCTGACGCCCGGTATCTTGCTCAATTCGTCAACAAGAAATTCCTGGAGGGCCCAAAATTCAGGAAACCTCACCTTGAGAATTATATCGTATTCCCCGGTTACAATGAAAGCGTCTTCAACACTGTTGTGTCCTATAATGCCCTTAGCTACTGCCTCCACCTTGTTGACGTCAGTTTCCACTCCTATGACCGCAGTCACTATCTTGTTCTGATAATACTTGCCAAAGGCATGCTCCACTTCACTGGTTTCCACTGTCGCACCCGGACACCTAATCTTTAATGAATATAACTATGTTTACCTCATTGCCTTAAAAAACAAAGATTCAGTTGACTTTTTATGATAAGGCGACCAATAAGCATTCAAATAAGATAAATAATGCTCCCACTTAATAACCTGTTAGAATCTGTCGAACTTGAGTTTTAAGTTATAATCGGGATTTGTTCCAGTCGGTAAATTTGGCTTTATATCAAACCAATCAGGCAAAATTAAATTAAACTGATTTAGATGGTGACATGTGCCCTTTAGTTCCTATTTTACAGATTTTATATTTTTGGTAATTGGGTTTTCAATTTTTATTGACATAATCATTCTTATTGGTTCATACAAAGTAAGAAGGATAAGAAAGATCAGATTGGTAAGTGGAATTTTCTTGATTTCCTTGATAGTCTTAGTATATTTGATCTCCATGTTGCTCAACCTTCTTGGTTATGTTTCCTTTTCTGGTTCCGAGGCAGGAGTATTGCTTGCTTTTTCAGTGCTGGTGGTATTCTATATTGGAATTTTGAGAGGAATGTCCTGAGTGACCAATTTCGAAAATTTCAGGGAAAAACTGATGGAGATAATCTCCAAAAATCCGGGACTGCATTTCAGGGAGCTACAGAGGAGAACAGGTTCAGCGGTTGGAAAGCTTGACTACCATCTTTACCAGCTGGAAAGGGAAGGAAGAATTTATTCCATGAGGGAAGGCGGTAACATGAGATTTTTTTCGAACGAATCAGGCACAATATCCGAGAGAAAAATTGCCTATTTCATGAGAATAAAATATGGAAAGGAAATTTTGGTAGGCGCCCTATCAAATAAAAATTATACAATAGACAAAAATATGAGCGAGAAGCAGAGGCAGATCCTGATTGAGATGGATAATGATGGATTAATCAGAACTGCAGAAGATGGAAACAGGTTAACCATCACGCTGGTGGACCGGGCTGCTCTGATAAGATTCCTAAAGAAATACGGTCAGAGTTTCATCGACTCGATCGCTTTATCAATTCTGAATCTTATTGATGAATTTTAGACCTTTATCCTTCCCTTTAAATGTCTCACAAAAAAACTAAGAAGTACTGCCGCACCTATTGCAAACCCTGATAGTGTAAAAATAATATGCTGTAAGAAATAGTTTACTGCACCCTGGATAACGTGGGTGATCTTGCTTCCAATTATACTGATTCCATTCACAGACAAGAACGGATCCTGAAGAATCACATTTTTGCCCTGTTTTCCAGCAGCAGTGAAATTATAGACAAGGTATTCATTTTCCTCACCCTGAAAGATTGATGCCTTATCGGTTCCCGTGAGACCATTATGCAGGAAGTTGTTGGACCACCAGTAAAGTGCCTTGGTGCTGTTATTTGCATTTAAATTCTGCATGGCAATTCCACTGTAGGTTGCATTATTACTGGTCGCGCTAACATTTTCATACATGAGGCCCTTGGAATCTTCCGATCCTCTAAGGACCTGGATAAGATATACATTGTATTCACTCAGTGCAACCGGCAAAGTGAAATCGATCGACAATGATGTCTTAATGGTTGATGATGGTATCTGATTGATGCTGCAGACAGTATTCAATGTTGAATTTTTAACTAGGAGCGACGAGATTGTTCCAGTATATTTCGAAAAGTTAACGTAAGCATTAACGCCCACTGTATAATTTGAGGATGAGACCTGATCCTGTTTTTCACTCGGTACGATGTATTTACTGTAAAAATCGCCGAGATCAGTATCCTTCAGCGATCCCATGAGGAATGAGGATTCATAGCTATAACCGGATGAGGTATTCAGGAAATTCCATGTCTGCTGCTCAAAATTCGCACCAATTACAGTGTTGTTTGTCATCAAAATCATTCCAAAATAGGAAACATTTATGCTGATATTGTTGGAAACATTTATCGTGATCTGTGGAGACTTAGCCAACGTTATGTCGCTTTCCGAATCAGATGCATTTGCAATCTGGGAAAAGACAACAAGAACCAATAGAATGGAAACTGCAATGGCTACAGCAAATTTCGACACGTTTTAAATTTTGTTTCGGCATATATAGATTATGGAACAGAGATGTTCCAGTAAGGTTTACTCCTTACAAATTTTTGGGAGATCAGGAGGTGAAAATAATATGCTTTCATCAATTATAAGCGTCAAGGCTATACTGGCCGTCGTTGCACTCATTTCGGTCGGGTCGGCTGCAGGAGTAACCGCCGCGCCAAGCATAATCCACGATCTCACCGCAACAAATGCTAATTTGACCCAGGCAGAACAGGCCGCAATTACCTATGTCAACGACCACTATCCAGGAAACGGGACATCGAAAATACTGAAAGTGGAAAACGATACAGAGAACGGCACAGCAGTTTTTGACATTAAAGTGCTGGCACCCAATGGAACTGTATACGTTGTGCAGGTAAGCCAGTCGACTGATACTGTTATCTCAGCACATCCAGCTGAAAACCAGGATACCCAGAAATCCGGGGATACGCAGTCCTCAGACGATGGATCTAATTCAGGCGAAGATAACCAGGATCAGAATAACAACACCGATAACTAAAATTACATAACTTTTTTATATTTTTTTATTCTTAATTTAAGGTTTCTTGGATATATTGCCGGGCCACCAGTTATATTTCTGTATATAGAGCATTATCACAGGGACAAAGAAGGGCCAGCTGATAAACGTATCCACGAGCACACCCAGGGCCAGCCCCACTCCTATTTCATACATTATTGGTATACCGGTGAATGACAGGGATATGAATGTGACAAACAGCAGGAGACCCAGCGTTATTATCACGCCCCCATTCTCCTCCACGGTTCTGGTTATTGCCTGCTCGGTGGTTTCTCCCTTCAGCATTTCCTCTCTTACTCTCGTTATCATGAATATATCATAATCCAGGCCAACTGCGAGCAGAGTTATCACAACGAATATCGGCAGGAATATTATAAGCGAGTAATGCAGGATGTCATGAATCAGTATATACGTTGCTGATAGTGCCACAACCACTGCAACTAGAACCATTGCTATCAGTCTCAATGGCGTAAACATTGAAAAAATCTGTATGAAAAGTACTATGAATATCGCTATTATTAGTATTGGAACTGAAATATTGAACGTTGATGACGCATAGGAGAACACATCGCCGAGTCCCTGTGACACGCCACCCATGAAGAATTGAAAATTATAGCTGGATTCAAGTGCAGTAAGGTTTGTATCTAAATTGTCTGTGTTCAATGTGCTTACTGGTTCCCATGCCAGGTTCTTCATTGTTATCTCGATCTGGACATAATGAGAATTATTTCCAATGAATGTCATCATTTCTGACAGGTAAAGTGGCTTAAATGTTGAGGATATGTTGTTGAGTGTATAATTAACCTCGTACCCGTACGGAAATGTAGGACCCTGTATTCCTGAAATGCCAGGCTGTGACAGTATCTTTTGTTCTATTGCATTGATCGCTGCCACATCATTTGAATTGAACGAAATATTTCCTGAAACATTTGTGTAAAATGGCGTTGGGAACTCAACAACCACGAAATTTCTGTCGAGGACGTCCCCTCCAAAAGTGTAATTCACACCTTCTATTATTTGCGTAGACTGGCTGCTTGGAAGAAGCCCAAAAACATTGAGTCCTGTTGCCGTACTTTCATAAAAAAAGAGGGAAACAACTGTAAGTATCAGGAAGGCAGCAAATATTTTCTTCTTATTGTGAACGCTGAAATTGGCGACTTTTTTCATTGCCTTCTCCAGTGGAATGTCACCTTCAAGCGAATATTTGTTTGGCCAGAATATCTTTCTTCCATATCGTGATAGGAGTGCAATCAGGAGCGTATTTGCCAGAATAATTGTTCCTGCCACCCCCACAGCATTGGTAAGGCCAGAGTCACTGAATATTGGGATATTAGAGAGCCAGAGCACGATATATGACAAAGTGACTGTGAGACCAGATGTGAATACTGCATGTCCAGACCACCTCGAAGCTTCTTCTGCTGCATTTGGATTCCCCTTCTTAAGCTCGCGGCGGAACCTTGCCATCATGTAGACCATGTAGTCGGTCGTAAGCCCGAGAACAAGTATAAGAAGCAGAGTTGGCGTAATGAATGATACCTGTGTATGGAAAACATACTTGTAAAGCATGCCGTTGACGCCAAGTGCAAATACAGCTGAGAAAACAAACATAAGCAGGGGCAGGAATGCAGCTACGGGCGACTTGAAAAATATGCCTATCAGGAGTATGGAAAGTGAAATGCCTATTGAGAGGGCAATTATCAGGCCGTTCGTAAATTGTGAGCTCGTGGCTGCAGATTCGGCTGAACTCGAAGTGAACAGGAATTGGCTTCCAGGTATCATTTTCTGGTAGTGATCTGTAGTGTTGACAACTTCATTCATGGTTGCAGTTGATACATTTCCATTAAAATTCAGTATGAGCAGGCTGGAGGTCAAATTAGTGCCGACAAAGCTTGACCTTAGATAAGTGGTCGGCAATACAGGATACATGGAAATTGTTTCATTGTTTATCGTACTGGAAACAAGTGTTTCTGGATTCGAATTGTTAAGCAGCTGCAGGTAAGGAAGGATTGTTGAATTGTTGATCCGATCAAGAGGATTACTCGAGAATAAAACCTGGCTGGACCTGGCTACAAGACTGTATCCGAGTGTGTATGTCTGTCCATAATCATTTGAGCAGCTTATATTCAATGAATCAGAAACTATCTCTGATGTATTAACATCAAGCGCGTTAAGAAGGGTCTGTACTGAAGGCTGTGAATAAAGGCCAGTTTCCACCGTTGTCAGTGTGTATTCCCTGTAAAATGCGGAATTATTGCCAGTGGCATAGTCCAGCAGTGAATAGTTTTGCGCAATGCTTACCATGAAAGTATAGAGGCTCCTGTCAACAGTGAGGATAGGATTACTGGCGTTTGGAAACAGTGATCCGACTGTAGCATTCATGTGTAATAAATCAGCAGGTAAGTTCAAGTCCGTAGGAAGCGTATTATTCCACACCTTGCTGAAAGTATTCAGGTATAGAATACCAAGGGAATTGTTTTCTGAGGTCAGCTTCTGATCGAGCCCGGAATATGCTACTGAATTTGAATAGGAGGAATTATTCGTGTTCGCATAATATTCAGAATATACATTCACATATGAAAGAGGCAGTCCAAATTCAAGGCTGGAAGTTGAATTTACTTCCACCACCAAACTACCAGTGCTGTTTACAAGTGAAGAGATCAATGAAAATGTTCCTGCAAGCTCCTGCTTCGTTGAATTAGAGAAAACAAGCAGGACTTCCTTCATAGTGGTAAATATGGAATCAATTCCAGAAAACCCGGACACCCCTGTCAAACTTCTGTTTAACGATCTCTGCAGTGAGAGGAGGGTCTGTGAATTGGTTATGTCATTTAGGTTGGTGTTATTTGAAAATATAATTATCTGGTTGCTTGAAGAACCATTTGAGGAATTTCCACCGAATTCATCGGAAAGCAACGTGCTTGCTTTGTAGGACATAGAGTTCTTTGAAACGATGTTGCTTGCTATGTTGAAATTGACATTGTGGAAAAAGGTTATTGAAAAAGGTGCAACAATGACAAGGATTATGATCCATGCAATTATTACTTTTCCGCTGTTTCTTGAGACTTTTTTACCCACTTTTCCAAAAACGCTCTCAAACACTAAACGGCACCGATTTTTAGTGATGTAATTAAATTATATAATCTAAATGTTTTAGTTTATGGCCTGGGTGGAAAAGCGTTGAAAATTTATAAGGGGTAATATTATACACCAAAACCCGGCTTAGCTCAGTTGGTAGAGCGGCGGACTGTAGAGGATTTTCCGATTGGATTTGCCGCCGTAATCCGCAGGTCTCTGGTTCGAATCCGGAAGCCGGGATATTTAATTCAATTAGTCGACTAAAAAGATGAATATGAAAATTTAAGTTATCAAATGAACTCAGTATTGCTAAATTCGCAGCAGATTAGCATAGCCGATTAAATATCTTACAGAAAAAAAATCGGCCCTTTATTTCTTTTCCTGATCCTTCTTTTCGAAACCTTTTTTTAACCCCTTAAACAGCGATTTTGTACCCTCGGTCACATCTCTGGCGGCCTTTCCAACAGTTTCTCCAGTCTTCTCTGTTACTTTTTTATCCTTTTCGTCACCCATAAAACTCATATAACAATATACTACGGGTATATAACTCCAATTCTTTTAATGCAGTAAACGAATTATTCTTTCTGGACATCATAATCGGCAATGGTATGGTAATCGAAACGCACCTGTTCAATGTTCCAGTAATAATGGATTGCGGATTTTAAAGAAAATCCTATTATTGTTTGCCTGAATCAAGGCAGTTGAATGCAAAGCCAGCAATTGGATAAGGAGAAGCTAACCAGGAGCCTTACGTTCAGAGATCTTTTCTTTCTCTCCTTTGGCGGAATGTCTCCTCTCTTAAGCATACTGACGTATGGTGCGTTTGCCTTCACACTGGCCGGTTATGATGCACCAATTGTCATGGTGATAGGCACATTCCTGGTTCTTCTGAACGGTCTTGGGGTTACAAGGCTTTCCCGGAGGTTCTCTTCATCAGGTGGTTATTACACATATGCTTTCCAGGCCCTTTCTGCCAGAATAGGTTTCGATACCGGCTGGATGTATATCTTCTATTCCATACTATACGGTCTCGCATACCTTATGGGTGCTGTTTTTATCCTTAACCTTGTCTTTGGTCTTTCAGTATATCTTGTATTTGCAATAGTAGTGATTCCATCAGTTACATTTTTAATCGTTGGAATAAGATTGTCGTCAAAATATGCTATTTATGCTGTCATTCTAGAGATAGGGTTGATGATAGCAATAATTGTTGTATCTTTTGTTATTACAAGAGGAGCTGCTTATCTTCCAAACCCGGTAAGGTTCCATATTACTTCATCAGATTTCTTTCTTGGGATCCTGTTTGCAATGGGAATACCAACAGGATACGGCTCAATTGCACCTGTATCAGGTGAGGTAAAGGATCCAAAGAAGGACGTTGGGCGAAGTGTGGTTACAGTAATACTGACAGGCGGCATTCTGGCATCATTAATCATATATGCTATAGCAAATCTTGTATTACAGACGGGCATTGTCATACCTTTTTCAGACAAGCTTCCGATAATTGTCCTGTTGAGAAACGATTTTTCAAAATACGGCATCTACCTTTACTATGCTGTTGCAGTTGCAACGGTAAACGATGCAATCCTCGCATTGCTTTCATTCGGTTCTGCAGCTTCAAGGACGATCTTCAGGATGGGTTTTGACCGATCATTCCCTGCCATATTTGCCAGGCGCGACAAAAAGGGAAACCCAATCGTAGCAGTTCTGGTAACCAGCGCAATTCTCCTCTTGCTGCCTATCCTGTTTTTAAATGTATCAAGCCCGGAATCTGCTTTCATTGCTCTTGGAACAATCTCGGCTCTTGGCGGCCTATTCATCCACATAAGTGCAGATTTTTCCCTAATAAGGATAGGTTTGCGCAGGGGAAAAAGGCTCGCTCTGAAGGCAAAAAACACAATCCTGTTTAAACTTAAAGACTACGACGAATTCATTCTGGCAATTGTCGGTGCATTCATAAGCACAATTGTCATCATTTATTCCGCATATTCCACAGTACCTGTTTACGTAACAATTTTTCTCACATGGATAGTTATTGGATTCATTCTTTCAGAAGTGAAGGGCATAGTCACAAAAACACCATATGAACTTGACATCACAAGGGAAGGTAAGATTGTTGCCCAGAATCTCGAGAATCTCTCGGTCAACGACAAGTCTGTTAATGTCGTGACTGCAGTATACAGGCTGGACGACAGTCTTAAAACCGTTGTTGATGATCTTATGTCAAAGCATACGCCTTCCGGGATAGTAGTATCAAACGATAGCGCACCGGTAGGTGTCATTAACCTTGTCGATCTTTTATTGCTCCCTCAGTCGTCAATCGATAACATGAAGGTGAGGCAGGTCAGACTGGATAGAGTTGTTGCGATCAGACAGGACAGGGATGTAACAGAAGCACTTAGGATGTTCAAGGAAAATAACGTTGACGTCCTCGCAATAGTCGATGAAAAGGGAAAATGCATCGGCAGCCTATCAGATAGAGAGGTACTTCTTGGGATCGGAACTCTAGACAGAGAGCTCCCGGCATGAAACTATTTCATCTCAGATATGCAGGAGCAGGCCATTATCGATTGGATTCTTGAGCTTACTCTAACCTCGAAAATAGAAGAAGAGGCAAGAGCCATCCGGTATCAGGATTCGATACAGGAAGGAGATAGTCTATCCATAGAGAAGCTACAAAAACAATCGATCCAGATTTCACACGCAGTATGAATAAAACGATAATTTTTATTTAATCCGTCAATTAAGTGCTATGCCAAAGGCAGCAGTTATAATGGGCAGCAGAAGCGATTATGACTCAATGAAGGATGCTATTGACACGCTGGAAAGCTTCGGTGTCTCCGTTGAAAAAAGGATTGTATCCGCCCATAGAACACCTGAATTTATGGCGGAATTTGCGAGACAGGCCCACAAAAACGGTATTGAGGTTATCATTGCAGGAGCTGGTGGATCTGCACATCTTCCCGGAATGACTGCTTCGTACACTCATCTTCCAGTTATCGGGGTCCCTGTACAGTCAAAGGCTCTTAATGGTATTGATTCGCTTCTCTCAATAGTCCAGATGCCTCCTGGAATACCGGTCGCCACAGTTGGCATAGGCAATTCAAAAAATGCTGCCCTCCTTGCGGTCAGGATACTTTCTGTTAAATATCATGATCTTGCGGAAAAGATGCAGTTATTTATGAAAGAGCAGGAAGCCAGGGTATTACAGGACAGATTGTAATGCGTGTTGGTATAATCGGGACCGGCCAGCTGGGCTGGATGATGATTATCGAGGGCAGGAAGCTGGGGATAGAATTCAATGTTCTTGGATCAGACCGAAAAGCTCCAGCATCGAAGGTAGCCAGTTATTTCTATGAAGACCGGGATTACAGGAAATTTGTTGATGACAGCGATGTCGTGACCGCAGAATTTGAGCACGTTGATCCAGCAGCTCTCGAGTACGCACAGGACATGGGTAAACTTTTTCCAAACAAAGAATCACTCGATCTGAAACTAGAGAGACATCTTGAGAAGATTTATCTCAAGGAACATGGGATACCAGTAACAAACTTTCATGTTGCAAATTCCGCGGAGGAGGCGATCAGGATTTCCGATGAATTCGACGAAAGCATTCTTAAGACGTCTAAAGGTGGTTACGATGGAAAAGGACAGTACAGAAAAAAGCGCGGCGAGAAACTAAAGATCGATAATAACGACCAGGTATTTGTTGTCGAGGAGTTCTTCAATTATGATTTTGAAGCATCGATAATTGCGTGCAGAACTAAAAAAGGTCAAATAATCGCCCACCGGCCTTCATATAATTTCAACCAGGACGGAATCCTGATGTACAATTATGCACCATGCGATGACTTTGGCATGTTCGAGATAGCAAAGAAACTTATGAACTCATTGAATTATACAGGAGTAATGGGTATAGAATTCTTCATCAGGGATGGCAAAGCAACTGTCAACGAATACGCTCCAAGGGTCCATAATTCCGGTCATCATACACTATCTGGCTCAAGCATTTCCCAGTTTGAAATGCATCTCAGGTCAATACTGGATCTTCCACTGGACACTCCAAGGCTTTTCACGCACAGTGGTATAGTGAATATAATAGGGCGAGGCATTGATCCAGGCATCATGAAACAACTCTTGTCTATCAGTGAAAGCAAGATTTATGATTACGGCAAAGAGCCAAGGCCAAGGAGAAAGCTCGGCCATATCAATCTAACTGCAGAGAGCCTTGATGAACTTTTGCAGAAGATATCCACCGCCAAGAAAATAATTTATCCTGATTCAAGGATCCACTGAACCCTGTTGGATCAAGGATCACATTTTTCCTGAATTCAGGTTCTGATAATTGAATGCCTTCAAAAGGTTCTCAAATATCAATGTCGCTGTGATTGGACCAACACCACCGGGAACTGGAGTTATTCTCTTGACCCATTTCACCAGGGACTGGTAATTGGCATCGCCTGTCACTTTTCCATCCACGTAATTTATGCCGACATCAATGAAGGTGCAGTCAGGATTGATCATCTCGTCATCAAAATAGTTTGGTTTTCCAACTGCTGATATGACGACATCTGATCTCCTTGTGTAAATCACAACATCCGGCGTTTTTGAATGACATACAGAAATAGTATAATCCCTGTTGAGGAGCATCTGGGAGAGAGGCCGACCAACCACTGGAGTGCGGTTCACTATAGTGAGGATTGATTTTGTAAGTTCAGGATAATTTGACAGAATCCTGACAACAGCTGCAGCAGTTGCCGGTACCAGAAACTCCTGCCTGTTCACTATCCTGCCCTGGTTCGTCGACGAAGTTCCGTCTATATCCTTATAGAAGGGAATAAGATCGGTCATTTTCGAGAAACTAAGATGTTTTGGAACAGGATTCTCGATCATTATACCCGTCACAGTCGGGTCAGACGCCAGTTGTCCAATTTCCACTGCAAGTTCAGCCTCGGAAATGCTTTCATCCGGTTTTATCAAGTCCACCCTGACACCGAGTTTTTCGCCCCTCCTGATCTTCGCCCTTGAATAGGTGGATGCACCCTCATCTTTTCCAATGAGAATCAGGACCAGTCTTGCCTGCTTACCTGTCTTATCCTGCTGTTCCTTGAAAGAATCCCTGAGTGTATTCATGATCGAGTCCGCTATCTTTGACCCGTCTATTATTTCGGCTGGCAAACTAATCATTCCACTGAATAACCGATTTCAGTTCATCCTTCTGTTTCCTTTCAAAAAGCGAATTGTCGTCGGGAGAAAATTTGCCGGTGATCACCCTGTCCAGTTTATCCCCATACTTATAGTGCCATTTTGTGAGATATCCGATTGCCTGTAAATAGTGGATCTTGGCGGCATCAACAGTCGCTGCAATTGTTATATTGCGCTCGATAAGATAATCTATATCCACTCCGTCTAAAGATCCAGGCGGGGCTCTCCCATTTGTTCCGAACAGCAAAACAACTCCGTTGTAATTCACCTTCCGTATGAAGTTGAAAACTGTCGTTGGATCACCGCTTGTATCTATCAGTAGATCTATTCCGCTTGAAAATGGTTTGTCTGGGTTCTGGGAATAATCAACAAACGAAAGGTTGAGATCGTTCAGATCCGCAAGCATATTCTGCGAGAGCGGGTGCCTGTTAGTCATCATAGATTTGAAACCAAATTCGTTTGCCATCATTGTATAGAGAAAAGCCTCGCAACCGGTGCCGATTATCAATGCATTCTTTTCAAGATATGTTGAATCTGACCCGCTGAATATGTACCTGCTGGAAACCTTCTGAAACACCTCGAATCCTTTCATGACATTCTTCAGCGGCTCCGTCAGAACAGCAATCTCCCGTAGGGATCTATCCTCAACCTTTACAAGGTATTCAGGATCATCAGTAAATAGTTCCTGCATGAAACCGTGCATACCTGTAATTCCCGCCTCATGCTTATTGCCGTCGCTACAGTTATCCGACCTGCCGATTCTGCAATTGACGCAGTCACCAGGTCTCCTGACAAGTGGAACAACAAGATCTCCTTTTTTGAATCCGGCAACATTCGAGTCCCTGACCTCGCATACAGATTCATGACCGAGAATGAGGTAGTCTGATCCATGAGGATTATATGCAAACTTGAGTGAGCCGGATACTATACCGCGATCTGTTCCACAAATTCCTGTGTAGATGGGTGAAAGCAAAACTTTGTAATCTTCTCTATTGGCATCAATTGTTTTGGTGGAGACACCACCCCTGGATGCGTCAGTTATTATGGCCTTAATGCGGGTCATGAAAGCGTGAATCCTCTGTGATATAATACCTTTCAGATATTAATTAAATAAAGATCTTATTATTTTATAATCCTTGTTTCAAAAGTAATGGAATCTAAATCTTATGCCCCAGACGGACCTTTTTTGTCTCAAGGTAAAATTTATCCTCAGGCCTTGGCTCTGAAAGCACAGGTATCCTCTCTATGACATTGACACCTTTTTCCTTCAGGTAGTCGAATTTTGTGGGGTTGTTTGACATAAGCTTGACGCTCTTGATTTCGAAATAATTCAGCACGTTTATCACGAAACTGTAATCTCTCTGGTCTATGGGAAGACCGAGGGCAACGTTCGCCTCAACCGTGTCATAACCCTCCTCCTGAAGGCTGTATGCCTTAATCTTGTTAAGGAGGCCAATACCCCTCCCCTCCTGCCTTAGATAAATCAGGATTCCGAAATCAACACTGGCAAGATACTTCAGTGACTGCACGAGCTGATCATGGCAATCACACCTCAACGATGAAAAAACATCTCCTGTCAGGCATTCAGAGTGGATCCTCAATGGAACTCCCTCCTTTCCCTTCACTTCCCCCCTAACCAGAACTGCATGATCCTTCTTTTCATCATTTGAAAAAGTATAGATTGTGAAATCACCATAAGCAGTCGGGAGACTCGCTTTTGAATATAGATTGAACACTTCAGATCAACAATAATCCCTATAATCTATAAAAACTTAAGTCAAATGAATTTTAATTTTTTTTATTCTCTATCTTCCTTGCAAGACAGAAAATTCCGTCCTTTCTGAAAAGATATATAGACTCCCCCACCCATAGCGGATTGCTCAGTTTTCTCACGTAGTCATAATATGAATCGCTTTCTATTGCGAACCTTGGTATGATCTTTCCAGGCTCAAGTTTCTCTATCTCCTCCTTCAGGTTCGCGTTATTTGATGTTTCTATTACGCTGTAAATCTCACCGGTTCCACTTGTCTTAGGTAAAATATCGCCTGTCAGGACAAGCCTCCTCGTATCCATAGAGAAGAGTTTGAAGCCTGAAACATCATAGACCTGCTGAACCAGTCCTGCATGAAGTAGTGCCGGATCCGGTAGAAATAGATATCTCATTGGTTTGCCGGTTTCCTCGAATCTCAAATCCTGTTTTTCTCCCCTGATTATTATGTTCTGTGGCAGCATAACCGCTGTCCTCCGAGAATGTGAAAGCCCCTCTGAGTAAAGCGTGAACCTGTTAAGGAGCCCATTAATTGAGATATACTCATGTTCACCCCCAATCCTGAGGTTATTTTCAGGGAAAAGTGGGGGTAGATCAAATGCAAAATCTGTTTTGGAAATATCACATTTTTCTAAAATCTTGAGAGGATTCGGGACAAGCGAATCCATGGTCTTCTCTGAATCGCCTGCAGTTCTGAGTGGATCAGAGAAGACAACATCAAAATCATCTTTGCTGCTGCCAATGAAAGAGAACACATCTTCATTTTTAATAGAAATTCCTTTCCTTTCATAAGCAATAGCGTTCAGTTTTGCCAGTCTGGATCTAACTGGATCAATCTCTACCGCGATAACATCATTGTTCTCAGAAAAGAATACTGTCTGCATTCCAGCACCAGCCCCCAGATCGACAATACTCCTGTTCTTTATTCTTCCAGCCCTGTATCTGCCTGCAATCTCAGGCGTTGAGTATGAGGCGGAATATGAATCTAGCCAAACCTCATTTCCAAGCGAAAATTTATCCTCAGCTCGTATTCTAGATCGGGCCAGATCAAAGATGAATTCCTTTAACTTTTCAGGGAGACCCTGTATCTTCAGGTCTTTGAGATGATACCCTTCCCTTATTTTATCGGATACTTCGTTAATCTTTCTGCTAACAGACCTCCTCTCATTTGCATTTTCCACCAGCATATCGAGGAATTCAGGTATTGTTTCCATATATCTGTGCCTATGGATTGCACAAACGTTAATTAAATTTGAATCCTAACCTGGTTATGGAATTGATAAGGACTGGAAAGGTCAAAGAGGTATACGATGACGGCGATTATCTACTTTTCAAGTTTACTGATAAGATATCGGTTTTTGACAAGATTATTCCAACGCTGATCAGCGGAAAGGGAGAATCACTCTGCAGGACCTCTGCATTCTGGTTCAATAAAGTATCTGAGATGGGGCTCGAAACTCATTTTGTCAGTATGCCTGCCAGGAATCAGATGCGGGTGAGGAAGTTCAGAATTCTGGAAAATGGTGCTGAGAGATTCGATATCAACTTCCTGATCCCGCTTGAATTTGTTGTCAGGTATTATGTCGCCGGATCATTCATGGACAAAATCAGGAAGGGAACAATTGACTACCATTCCGTCGGGTTCAAGACAATGCCGGATCATGGTGAACCCTTTCCGGACCCATATTTCGAGGTTACCACAAAGTTCGAAAGATTTGACCGTGCCCTTACTATCGAGGAAGCCTGTGCAATAGGTGGTGTAACAAAGGAGGAGTTATTCCAGATAAGGGATGAGATATTTTCAATCGACAGACTAATGCAGAGAGAGGTTGGGAAGCGCGGCCTTATCCATGCAGATGGCAAGAAGGAATTTGCGCTTTCATACAAGCGCACACCTGTGATAGTGGACACATTCGGAACTGCAGACGAGGACAGGTTCTGGGATCGTGATTCCTTATCATCTGGAAAGATCGTTGAACTCAGCAAGGAATCAGTCAGGCAGTTCTACCGGCAATCCGGCTACCACAGCCTGCTATACAAAGCAAGGGAGGATAATAAGCCGGAACCGGAAATACCGCCACTACCGGATGAACTTAAAAAAAGCACAGAGGAACTATATCGGAAAATGTTCGAGAGAATTACTGGCGAGACCTGGTAGTTACTGAATCCCGAGTTCCATCTGGTTTTCAATAAAGTGCCAGAGCTGGTGCTCGATCTCGAAAGACCAGAGTGATTCCGGTACCTCTACGAAGGCAAGAAGAGGTGATATGAAGAAGCTCTCAACTGCAGCCATGCCCAGATCAGCAAGCCATTCAGCTACGCCAATCCTGACCCTGAAATCGTTTTTTTCACCCTCCACAACAATTGTAAAGGCCCTGTTCATGGCAAGTATTGTCCTGAAGAAACCGCCCTTTTTGGCCTGTATTATATGGCCCATTGATGTTTTCGCAGACTGGACAGTAAAACCCTCCTCCTGGAAAAACTGGGAAACCAGGCCGGCTATCTTATCAAGACTGATATTTTTCTCCCGGTATTCTCTGATTGCTTCTCTCATGACACCCTCATTTTAAAAAGTTATTTAATTGATTTCCTGAATGTAGGCAATTAATAAATCCAGAAAACCGGATTACCAGAAATCTTATAATCCAGTTTGCTATTCACATCTATGGCAAAAGAAGGTACAGGATCAAAAGATAAGAATGCGACAGATAAGGATGATGTTGGCGAGGTCATAAACAGCAGCGAAGAGAAAAAGGATTCAAAAAACGTTTCCGTGAAGGGAATCAGCAAGGACATTTACCGCAAGATACTGCAGCTGGCTCGGGATACCGGAAAGAGCGTTGGTGACCTGACGAATGATGCATACAAGGCACTGTTGTCGACTGCAGACGGAGCAGTGGAAGTCTCAAGGACATTTGTTCAGAGTGCGCGTGAATCCAAGGTGCAGATAATATCCAACATAGGTGAACTCGAGATAAGCGGAAAAGAGATTTCAGACCTGAAAAAGAAGGTTTCATTCAGGGGAATGAAGAAGCTTGTAATCACAGACATATCCAATGAAGATTTTGCATCGAAGATCCATTCGATACACAACGTCGATTTACTGGTAGTGCCAAAAAATGTGAGCAAGGCAACAGTCATCACGAAATGCAGTTTTGTGGAAAAAATAGAGCAGGAGTAATTCTTCTCTATATCCATGTATTGCAGTAACATGGATTATAGACATGCTGTAAAGAGTTTGCTATCGGGAAATAGAAAGCCTGTTATTGCTGCATTTGATGTTGAATCCCTTATGCCAAGAGGCTCGGTTTTCCTCACAGGTGAAAGGATTATAGCAATTTCATACAGCGTTCTAACAGAGAAGATACATACAAGCGTATTCGTATCCGATGATGATTCGGAAAGCAGCGAATATAATCTGCTTTCTGCACTGGATTCGAAGCTGAAGGAAACCGATCCTGAGATAATAATTGGATATAACCACACAGGATACGATATTCCGCTGATACAGATGAAGATCAAGAAACTGAATTATGAAAACAGGCTTCGTTCAATCGAGAGATCATTTGGTACCGCATACTGCCTGGACATGATGTATGTTATCGCGGACGATTTAGGCAATTACGATGGTGACTATCACATCCGCAAACTTGATAATGTCGTAACTCACGAAAGATACATGAATCTTCCACTTCAGAGGGCAAAATACCTCACGCATATTGACGGAAAAACAAAGGGTGAGGCTATAAAGGATTTATGGATGAACGACCGGAAAAGCTTCATCCGTTACTGCACGGGGGATTCAAGCGACCTGATATACATTTTCATGGATATATTCGGCCTAAAATTTCCCGAACTTTGAAACAACCTCTGTTATGTTGTCCATATAATCCTTGAATATCCTCAGGATGTCCTTTGAAGTCACAACGCCTACGATCTTGCCATTCTCAACAACCGGAAGCCGCCTGATATTCCGGTCATTCATTATCTCGGCAACTTTTTCCGTGGGGGTCCTCGGATCCACATTGATTACGTTTACGCTCATGATATCAGACAACAATACCTTATCAGGATCCATGTCCAGGGCCACAACTTTGCTCATTATGTCCCACTCTGTAATTATGCCGCTCCTTCCATTATCAAGCTTTACAATCAAAAAACCGGTCTGGTCATTCGCCATTAATTTAGCGGCCTGTCTTGCAGTCAGGTTCCCCTGAACCGTATTGTTGACCCTCCTCATTATATCCTGGGCGTAGATAACCATGCTGCAACATTGCAATTCAATATTTAAATTAATATTTGTGTTTATCGTCAGGATTATATGGCAGGGGATATTTTTCAAGGCATATTTACTGGGGAGCCTCATTGACGGGAATATCCGGATCGAAATAATCGAGGCTCACGTTTGAAGTTTCGATATTGCTCGCCTTAAGTATGATTGCACCTGCCAGGCCCAATCCCCAAAGGAATACATTGAACAGTATATAGCTGGTGAGACTTAATGAACTCGTGTAAACGACCGACAGGGCATATGCAATCATAGGGAATACTCTAATCAGGCCGATTGATGAAGCCCTCCTTGTTGTTGTAAACACTTCCGGTTCGAGCGTGGTTCTTGATGCCCAGGCAAACTCGCTGAACATCATGCTTATGAAAAGTACCGGGTAGAAATAGATCAGAGGGTCTGAGAGAAAGAGCGAGAGATTCAGGTATGC
>JAJZLW010000096.1 GCA_021850505.1 Thermoplasmata archaeon | reverse complement strand
GGTGATCATAACGTTTCAATTTATAAATCAAGCCTTGTTAATACCCCATGCAGTATTAGTTTGAACCTAATCGATTCTAGCAATGTTCTCATTTCTAATGTAGATTTTAATCAAACTGTTATTTGCATCAATAAAGCGCAGTCCCTCTCTTTTTCTAATTCAGGATTTGCCGGCTCATTATTCACCCCAGGGCATGTGTCTGTCGCTAACTCAAATGGAATTTACCTTTCTAAAGATGAATTCAACTGCTCAAATTTGATCTATACTGGCAATAATAAATGCTTATTCATAAATAAAAGTACATTTAAAAATCTGTTTCATGGTATAGAAATTAAGGGGGCAAATAGTGGTATGCATGTTTTATCATCGATTTTTTCAGGTCCATGCGGACTTGATTTTTGCCCAGTTTCAAACACACAAAACGTTTTGATATCCAAAAACCTTTTTTCTTTGCAATCTGGGGTTGGAGTCAGAGTGCAGTCTTCATCATCAACCTTCAAGTTCGCCTCAATCACATACAATAAATTCTTTGCGGGTAACGATTCATGCTCCGGTGCTGGTCTCTATTTAGAAGATATAACAACTCAGGACCTTAACATTGTTGGAAACACTTTCGTCAACATCAGCCTTCCAGTGTATGTCTGTTCCGTCAAAGGCAAAAGCATAACCGTCAGCAATAATACTGTTTTGAATACAACCGGTTGTAATTCACCTGTCACCGATGCTTCCGGCATAAATGTTATTTCTTATAACTGCGGATTAACATCTGTTCAAATAACAGGAAACATGATCAAAAATGAAGGTTATCATGGCATTTGTCTTTATGGGGCTGTATTGGGGGACGTTAACCTGAACTCTGTGAATAATGTTGGAATGCAATCAAAATTCCAGCATGCCGAGTCGGCAATATGCATTAGCGAATCTTCATTTGTTAAAATATCGGAAAACAATATCTTGCTCCCTTCAGGTAGTTCCCAGAATGGCATCTCACTTATTTTTGCACAAAATGATAAAGTTACTGAAAATTCAATTTTAAACGGCTCAGATGGAATCCATCTAAAATATTTCTGCAACTCAACGGTTAATGATAATTATATTTACGGCGGCATTAATAGTTTAGAAGTTGGAAAAAACAGTTATAATTTTACTGTCGAAGGAAACTCGATTATTAATTCTTCCACATCAATCTATATTAAATGTGCTCTTTTTGGGCAAATCCAATCCAATACAATCTCTGGCAGCAAAAATTTGGCAGTTAATATATTGGATTCCAGAGACATTATATTCTATCACAACAATTTCATAAATGGTAATACAAACAATGCCACCATAGTATCTTCTACTTCAATAATCTGGAATCTTTCACTACCCGTTGGGGGTAATTACTGGAGTAACTACACTTCTGGTGGCTTGAACGGTATTGGCACGGTCCCTTACGATGTTTCCGGATCATATTATGACTATTTGCCATTGACCAAGGCCTGGTCTTCATATTCCATTACTTTCAGTGAAAATGGACTGCCCGCTGGCACAACCTGGATGGTAAAGTTTGGATCCACTTCAGGGTTTTCTTCTTCTCAGATTTTGACGTTCCCGCAAACTGCTGCCCTTGATACCATCGTCAACTATTCTGTTCCATCAATATATGGCTACGTGTCTTCAGCATCCTCAGGATCCATAAAGCTGACCGGGCAAAATCTCACGATCTACGTGCAATTTAAACCTTATCTATCCAACATATCCTTTACAGAATCAGGCAAACCAGTCGGGTCATACTGGACTATATCAATAGACGGATCTACATTGTCGACTAATTCCAGCTTTATGAATTTCAGCGTTTCTAATGGCAGTTATGTTTATTCCATCTCTTCAGAGGTAGGATTTTCATTTACCGGATCGATCAGCGTTAGCGGTAATTCTGTTGTAAATATAGAATTCCCCGCATATTATAATGTGACATTCGTTGAAAAAGGACTCCCAACTGGAACAGACTGGTTTATTTATTACGACTCTTATACATTTAATTCTATGTCTTCTTCTCTTATCATCAAATTAGTTTCTGGGAACTATTCAATTTCTGCTTCAGGACCTTCTGGATATTCGGTCTCGCTTCAAACATCGCATATATCTGTCACCAACGACAGCTTAACTCTATCCGTCATATTCCAAAATGAGAGTAATTTCCTTCTACGGTCATATACAGTTTCTTTTAATTCCTTGGGAAAACCAGCCAACTCATTCTGGTCAGTACAATTCAACGGTTCAGTCATTGATTCTACGAACTCTGTCATAAACTTTACAGCGAAAAATGGGACCTATGATTATTACATAAATTCAACTGTATTTTTCGAGACTTCCGGTTATATTAAGGTTTCAGGTAAGAACATTACCGAAAACATACAGTTTACCCCGGTTTACGCTATATACGTAAATGAAACGGGACTTACCAGTGGTTCCACCTGGACTCTCTTCTTCAACGGGACTTTTTACCACAGTTCAACAAGTTCCATAACCATTCTTGCAGTATCAGGTAATTACAGCGTAGCTGCTTCTGGGCCTTCTGGATACACTGTTACGATTAAACAACCTTTCGTTGTGGTGCATGGAAGCAGCGTTCAGTTCAATGTCAGTTTTGCACTGATAACAAACTCTACAAAAGCTTCCGTTAAACCAGCATCTGGAATATCTGCAGAGTCGATTGCTATTGGATTGGTTTCAGGGGTAATTGTGGGCGTTCTATCTTATGCCGGTTTAAGTGTGTTTAGATCAAACAGGAAGAGAAAAACATGATAGCCCATGCTATCTTGCATGGAAATTTTAGATATAGGATATATTTTGCGTCTATCTGTCGGTTGTGTGACAATGACAAAATGTTTCCTAGTCTGTATTTTATGAGAGCATCCTTGTCTCATGTTCAGCAGATCCTCGCAGATTGTAAATTATTATCCCATCTACTTGCCTCATCCCTATATTTATGAACCGGTGTGACTAATTCTCATTCGATCCTGCCACTCTGAGATACATTATCTTAATAGCTGTACCTTCACCCGGCAATGAACTGATTACCTTTACTATTCTTATCTCCTTATTTTTTCAGGATACTGTTAGAATGTCAACAAATATACAAGATTCTCTTTCATATTGTACACATTTCTTGGATAATTAGAGTACCATTTGTACTTGAGTCTATTGAAAATTTCAATTGCAAAATCGCTTGTGTCTGAGAGGAATATTACCCTAAGTTTACGGTCAATATCATTCTTATCAGATTCACTAGCATCCGATTCCAGGTTCCTTATCTTCGCAAAAACTCTTTGTCTCTATTTTAATTTTCACATTAATTTAGGATTTAGCAATCATTTGATGATCTTAACGTTATTGCTTCTAAGGTAGGCAAAAGTTTTGTCCTGAGTTATTAAGACCTCATCGTTGGCTACGCATATTCCAAAGATCAAAAGATCATTATCGCTCATCATCTTTCCACTCGACTTTAACTCTTGATAGGCGTTTGCCGCAACCCTCGCAGACAGATCGTTAGAATGATATAATCGAAGATTTTGTATCACCTCTTCCATAATTTTTCTTCTAGAGTTCTTTAATAACTCATATTCATTAACAAACGTGGTAGACAAATCATTTTTTCTGTAGCTGTTAACTTCCCTCACTACGTCTTCCTTTCCTATTAAGTAGTCTATAATAACATTCGTATCCAGTACCACCAAAAGATCACACCTTCTCAATGTTTCTTGCACGATCTTCTTCAACTTGTACCTTAAATTTTTCCAATTCACGTGCCTGTGCCTTCAGAATACCTGCAAATTTATTAAAATCCCGTTCACTGTTGGAATGTTCTATCAATTTCAATACAACGTCTGAAAACGACATGCCTTTCCCTTTGACCTTTTTCAGCGCCTCATATGCTTCATTGGAAAGTGTTACTGGCTTTGTCATGACACATATACATATCATATACGTATATAACTTAAAGGATAAGACATTGAAAAAGTTCAATCCTTTTACTTTAAGTTACTGTTCATTTTCATTCACGAACATATTATTCCACAAATAGAGTGACTTTATTAACCTGAACTCCATAATTCATTGGTTCATGATTAAAGGAAAAGATTATTTATAATACTGGTGGATACTACCATTACATCCCGGATCAGACAATCGGAAAAGTTGTGAAGGGGTATCAACGACAGGGTGAGCGTGAAGTGTGTTATCCTCCAGTTATCAAAGATATATCTCACCGATGTTGGTGAAAGATCCCTTGTGGCGGAGATACCTAAGAAGGTTCGTGATCTCGCGGAACTGCTGGGCATCGAACCGGACCTGTTCCCTAAAAGTGTTACGAGTTGAGGGACTGACCAGTTACCATTGACAGCATCCTGATAATTCAGCATTACATGTGCGTCTGTTTCCTCCCTGACTTTTTCGTTTGCCCTTTCAATCAAGGCTTTCTGAGTTTATGTATGTGGATGTATCCTGCTGTGTTTAAGCCTATTTTCCTTAAAAATAGAAAGAATTCAAGAGTTATGAAAGCAGATCCATTATCTTTCTCAGTACAGACGATGTAAGGGAATCTTTTCTAAGGATCTCGATTGCTACATGCTCTTCGATGCTCACTGATCCAGCATCCATTGATTCAATAAAGAAGGATGTACTATGTACCTGGAATATTCATCCTTGAAAACACGAAGATTAGGGAATCTCCCATGAATCCTGATATACATGATATCTGACTGCCTTTTTTGATCCGGTTTGGTGGCCCATCCCATCCTCACTATCTCCCTGTATGTTACCTTGCTTTCTGCTATAAGATCATGGTTTTTATGTGCTGTGGAAGGTTGATGGCAACAGAGATTTAATCTCAAAGAATACTTGCTTCCAAAAGTTAATCTGGCGCAAAATATCAAATTGGATTTCTTTGGAATACACAGAATCAATAAATCCCAAAAACCATCTTAATGGCGTTAAGGATTTTTTGAAATTCCTCATCCGCCACTTTTCCTATGTTTCTAATTAATCTTATCTGCGATACTGACCTCAATTGAAACAAATCCACAACTGACCTCTTTGATAAGTTGTTTACACCGTCTGGATACAACTCCACAATCCAGGGAACTGAATCATAATGAGGTTTGTAATCTGTTATAGGGGCAACGACCTTCAGTGGCAAAATACCAGTTTCGTTGCTGCTTACTATTACACATGGCCTGGTTTTGGTGATCTCTGCTCCGACGGTTGGCGAGAGGTTTACCAACCAAATATCTCTTTGATTCATCTAAATCCCTCAATCAACAAAGTCCTGGGAATCAAGAGAATTTAGGGCATTAAGGTCATCATCAGTCTCATAAAAATGTTTTAGCTTCCTGGCTTTCTCTAAAATCTCTTTCTTTTTGTCATTTATGGCTTTTTCCCTGACTGCTTCAGCCAAATATTCAGATTTATTCTTCTTGGTTTTTAAGATTTTTGATACATCATCAGGCAAAGTTACATTTAGTCTTTGAGTTGCCACACATAATTATGTGTATTAAATATACATACTTTTTGGTGTACATAAAATCAGTGGTGCTATCTTAAAGGGAAAATCTTAAAACAGCTATTTGGGGGAAAGATACTTTCCAAATTCAAAAAGACAAAATTTTCACTCTATTTTTCTTTCGTCCCAATAACTCGGTGTGGCCTCATATTTGTTTGACGGACAATTAAGAAATGTGTGCAAAAGTTAATCGGACCCAAACCCAACCCCTTTAATCTAGCTCGACAACCTTCACCTGCTTTAAGAGAGACCGGAATATTTGCAATTAACGAACCCTCAAGTAACCAGTTGGATTCGTAACGGTTCAGTCTACAAATCTCAAGTTAAGGAATAAAATGCCATGATCCTGCAAGTGCATGTTCATGCAAAGGGTGTCCTTAGGATTACACCAGATTCTAGACTTTACGTTCCTCGTAAATTTGTGGCATATCATGTTGAACTTCTTTTCTTGAAACAGATCAAAACGATTAAACTTAACAAATACTTACCGGTTTAATATTAAGAAACCTTGCCACTGTAGCTCAGTTGGTAGAGCAGCTGACTTGTAATCAGCAGGTCGGGGGATCGATACCCTCCAGTGGCTTCCTTCTCTCAGCTTTCTTCATGGAATGTCATGATCTTGTTTTGTTTAAACATAGTTCTAGGCCGCCAGCGTTGAATGGGCCTGAACCGAAATGCTTAATAAATTACATTACCATTACGTAATTGTAATGGCAAAAGAGACAATACAGATCAGAGTTGATGAAGAGACCTCTAAGTTTGTCAATCGAATGCTTAGATCAGGCCTTTTCAGGACAAAGAGTGATGCGATCAGGTATATTTTGTCAGCAGGAATAACAGCTGCTTCAAAATTTCCAGAGGTCTCCGAAAAAGTTGAGAAACTTAAGTCCATGGAGAAAACTACCGGAAGGCCACCCATCGAATTGTCAGATGGCCTCAAAGATCTTCTGGTTAACAGAGACAGATTCACTTGAAATATATTGACACGAGTGTAATTGTCTCTGCACTTGATCCGGCGGATCCATCCACCATTGGTTCGATTGAATTGCTGCGTAAACGGGAAAAAGTAGTTTCAGAGCTAGTGATCACTGAGCTAAGCTCAGCTCTGTCAAGAAATAAGAATTTTGTAAATCTCATGAATGAACTTTCTGGAGACCGAGCATCCAGTTCATACGCCGTGATTCTATATATTCTCCAGAAGTTTGATCTCCTGTTTCTTCCAGTGCAACAAACTCGGGTTGAAATGCCTATTGGGAATTGCGGCAACATTATGTTGTTCGCAGTTGAACTCTCAAGAGATATTCCAATGAGGACACTGGATTTACTTCACCTCTCTTACGCTCACGCAATGATGGAGTCAACAAAAGCGGATATTGAATTAATAACTAGAGACAGGGAATTCGAAATTCACAAATCGGAAATATACCGCGCTGCAGGAATCAAAGTAATGTATTTCGCATGATTCATAAAATGAGTTGTTTGCTCAAAGTATTTTACACCAATGTGGTTGATCAAACCCAGCCAATTGCTTTCCCTATTGAAAGTAGTTTATGTGCGTTGAAGGGCCAATTTTGAAAGGTTTTGAGTTTACTTTTTTATCAATCAGTATAGTCCCGCTTATTCATTTCAGTCATGTATTCGAACATCCGTCGTATGATATCACTATCAGAATACATTGATAAATGCGTCGTTCGATCATCCCATATTCCTCTATTCTTCTCCCCTAAAGAATATCGCTCCTTACCAAGTTTAAAGGTTCTAAATTCAGGAATGGCTGTTGGATATCC
>JAJZLW010000075.1 GCA_021850505.1 Thermoplasmata archaeon | reverse complement strand
TACGTAGGAAAATTGAATTTTCCAAATAGAGATAGAAAAAACCATCTTAAAAAATAGAGCAATGCCGCTAAGTGTTGAAAAAGAGATCGTTGTTGAATACAAGGTTAAATTCGTTGTTAGATGCAAGAATACATTTAAGGCCCTTTTGGTGCCATCCATTACTAGCTCTCTTCTATAGACGAATCATCCTGGATACAGTCGATCAAGGCACTGTTTAAAATCGGGAAATAGTGATCTCAATACTCTCTCTGGCATCCTCAAAAACATATAGACACTTACCATGTGAAAATGGTTACATCGAATCAAAAGTACCGACGTAAGAGATAGTTTATGAAAGTTATTGAATTGTGGTGCAACAAGGCGATTCATAGCTACATGCCAGAACTTTAAAATTTTTCACATTAATTTGAAGTTCTTCCTTTCTTCTATTTCGGTTATAACAAAGATGTCGTTTGGAACAATATTAGAAGTGGCCTATGCTAGATCCATCTTATTGAAGTAGCCAATTGTCAATCACGCTTTTACCTGTTTCTGTCTAACAGCAGGACGCAGCTAGTTTATATATACAAGAACGCATAAAATCGCTTTAGAACGAATATATTAAAGGCAGTAGACCACGACCATCAAAGGTGTAGAATCACAGTATAGTTCTGATACATGATGTACAGCGCAACTATAATGACGATTATTGCAAATATCTGAGTTAGTCTTCTTTTCGGTACTTTGCCAGCAAGTCTTGCACCAAACCACCCGCCAAATATCCCTCCTACTATGAAAAGTGCTGAAATTATTAAGTTCAAATCACCACTTATGGCGTATCTGGCAGCCGTTATAACGCCGAAAGTTCCAACAGCCATGAGAGATGTTCCCACAGCTTGCAATATGTTCAGCCCGCCTCCGAATAGCAGTCCTGGAACTATGAGAAATCCCCCACCTATACCAAAATAACCCGAAGCGAAGCCTACGGTTAGGCCGGCCAAGATCAATATTGCCAATGACCTTGATGATTCAGATACCTTCCTCTCAACCTGCGATATATCAATGCACTTTCGGTTTAACATGTAAATAGCTATACCTATCATTAAAAAACTGAAGAAGAATAAAAGATCGTTTCCGGGGGTAAGAAGCCCCAGTTCAGAACCTGCCAGAACACCGACGATTCCGGGCAAAGTAAATTCAATACCAATCTTATAGTTGACGTGTTTCTTCAGCGTGTGTGGAATTAGATTCAGGTAAGCGTTTATACCAACTGCAAGCGCAGTCGTTCCAATGACTATATGTGGATGATCGAACCCGACAAAATAGATCAATAACGGTATAGCGAGTATTGAACCTCCTCCGCCAATCAGTCCTAATGAAAAACCAACTAATATGCCGGAAATTATTGACAGAATGATTTGTATTTCAGTTAGCGTAAAGATCTGACCTAGAATGTTATTACGGAATATCCTTCCTGAATCCTGGAATCAACTTCGACTCCACCATAAACTGATTCCAATCCAGAAAATATATCATTTTCTGTAAGCCCTTCTCCTGCCATGCTCACCTTGCAAATCTTCAAAGGTATTCCTTCGGATCTGAGAATATTGATCTGTTCTAAAAACTGCGGGGAACTTTTTTGGTTTTTATTCGCAGCTTGCACTCCCCTTCCCAGAAATAGAAATTCAAGGTTTGACTTGGCATTCTTCACTGCATTGAAGGCAAAACTGAATGCCACCATTTCAGTGTTTATGTTTTCCTTTCCCGTAACCAACATTACCAGAATTTTCGCCATTTATATTCATCCCATTACTTCATTACTATATTTCAAATTACAAATAAAGTTTGTATCATTCCTCTGTTCCATCGTTTGAGTATCCAGGGTACTTTGTTCTATACCAAACTGTGGTGAGTAGAAGCATCACTATTAAAACAAATGCCGTTGCTGAAACCGAAGACGGAGTGGGATCATAGCCATTATAAGAGCCTACTGTGAATGCTGCCACTATAACCAGCAAAGCTGTCATTGCAATTATAAACCCTTTAACTCCCTTCTCACTTTTTCTCTCTTCTCTGTTGTTGTTATTCATTTAATTTACCCCCTTTGATTTACCATATAATATCCTGCCAACTATCAGAAGACTGATCGCTACTACAACAAAAAATTCAATGCTGCTTGTCGCCATTTGAAGGTCTCCACTTAGAATGTGACCGGAGGCACAACCGTCTGCCATTCTTGCCCCAAATAGTACAAGGAAAGAACCTGAAAAAACACCTATGGCTCTCTTCAGCTCATTCGGTCCGAACCTTTTCTTCCATGTTCTCGGTACCCAGTAATTGAAAGCTTGAAACCTTCTGGAAACAAATATTGAGACAAGAAAAGCTCCAAGAAGCGTACCTATATCGGTGAATGGTTCCCACCCCACAGTGGCAAATACAAGTTTGCTGTAGTTGTATGAAGGCAGCCATAGATATCCAACCATCCAGCTATATGTTGTCGATTCGCCAAATATTTGATGTAAGAACATTTCAAGTACAACGATTAGTCCAATAAAAGCTCCCACAAATGTCAGCATCCACTTAAGATCGTTATTTGGGGCCCAATGCTCATTAGCATTGCGAGCGAGCTTATCCCTGGGACCAATCGGCATTGAACTACCTTCTATTAACGTCTCAGTTGCTTCTTTGTGCATGGCTAGTTCAGGAGGTGGCATTTTATAGTCCGAGTGGGTACCAATGTAAACACAGCTTTTGCCACCTTTGTATCTTGGAAGAAAATAAGCTACCATTAACATCAGTGCAAGCCATGCTATAGAAATCAGAAAACCATCAAATAAATTCGTACCTACTTTGCCTCCAAGATAAAGTTCGCCGTAATTGTCAGTATTCACAAGCCACTGACCAGCGGGTGTTTGATACAGAATAGTCCATGCTGCCGCACCAAGAAGACCGCCAGCTACAGCATATACCGCTTCTCTTCGTCCTTCGCCCAATGCCATCCACTCTGTTCCTGGGACATAACCAGACAAAGCTATGCCGGAGCCAAAAATAACAGCTCCTAGCGCAACGCCGATAACATATATAGGCTTTACACCGAAATGGAAACTAACACCTAGCGCTGCCAGGCCATAAAGCGCAACAGCACCTACGCCTATTGCAATGGCTATGCAATTTATGAATAATCTATCTTCCCATTTGGAAAGTCTGAGAAGTATATCCGAATTTGAAATACCCCATAACTCGGCAAAACCACCGATTGCGGCTCCAATAAATATACCTATCCACAACGCAGCTGTGTACGATATTGTCATATTCTCCTAAAGTTTATAATGTATGTGTTTATTAATATAATTAATAATTGCATAATAATTCCACTTTTTGTGCAAATGAAAGAAAACTTTAATAACTAATTCATTCTGATAAGAAATGACCGGAAAATACGCTATTTCGCTTTTTGATTACGAAACAATTCCATTGATAAAGATCATTTTAGAGAAAAACACAAAAGTAGAGATGGTGTTTCTTCTTTCTACCAAGGATAGAAAGTCCGGAGATGAATTGGTTGATCTTTCAAGGCATTTTGGCATTAAAATAGAGGTTGTTCCAATTTATGACCTCAATAATTTTTATGAGGTTTACCTAATGCTCGAAAAGATCTGTAAAAATTATGGGTTCCCATCCTGGATAAATATCGCGAGTGGTTCAGGAATTGCACTTTCAGCTCTAACCCTTCATGCTTACTTCAAGGATGCACCTCTTGTAATGTTCGATAAGGAAAAAAAAGCGGTAGTAAAAACCGACGTGAATAAATTAAAAAAAATAAAAATTTACAAAAACCGTTATTTTGAGCTTATTTCTTTAATTTCGGAGAAGAATCAAACTAACTCAGAGCTTGCGCATCATTTTCAAGTTTCTGTCTCTTCCATGTCGAGGAGACTCAAACACCTGGAACAGTTAGATATAGTATCAAGAAGGGGCTTGGGTAAGGTAAACTCCCCGTACTTCTATAAGTTGACGGAATTTGGAAAAAGACTCCTATAATTAGAAAATTTTTGTCTAATGAATCTGCAGATCAACTTATTGGAACGCAGTGTTTTCAAAGAAATGTAGTTTTTTTCATGAGCAAAGATAGGATTCAACTAAAGAAGGGTCGTCATCTTCCGAGAAGTCGTTTATGGTTATGATTTCAATTTTTCCTGACAAGATTTTTAGGTATTCGCCATAAATCCTATTTCAGATAATTGTGTTGAATAATTCAGTTAATTTCTAAGATATAGGTACCTGCACTTCTTTCGGATGCAATCATGTTAGAGTGTTAATTGGCAATTCAACTTTTTATGGTTTTTTACACCCTTGTAGTTTCAGGTTCCTTTAAAACTACCCGTGTGGTATGTGAATCAGAATAATCGTGTCGTTCGGTTAACTGATTCAAAATCATCATGCACGCACCATCTTAAAATCTACAAGAGGAATTTAATGTACTCAAGCCGGATTTGTAATGTTTGCTGTCTCGCTTTGTGGTATTAATCTTGTATTGATTATGTTTATTAATCCAGATTGCTGGCATTTTGCCTATTTTCCCGAGAATAGATCCACTTTAAAATACCTGATGTATATTGCTACAATTACATCTGCACTGCTCCTATAACCAAAAGGTATGTTATAACATAGGATATTCTGTGTTATCCAAGTTGAGCGATTTTCAAGATATAGAATCATTGGGACATTATGTAAAACATTAAATTTAGTATTAAGATTAGAAGAAGTTGAAGAGGAAATTATACTCAATTGAATGGGGCGCTAAAAAAACTGAAATTGTAATTGGCAGAAATCTGACCGCACAATACCTCTCTGAATTAGGAACACAGGTGAAGGGTCTTGCCTTAATAGGAGAGGGGCTATTCTCATCAAATAAAGAGCGTTTCAATAAATTTTTTCCTGAAGAAGGATCGATTGATTTTAAAATAGTGGATGATGCGGAAATAAACAAAACATTTAGAAATTACCAGACAATTCTTAAATTGCTACATCTTTCACAAATAGAGAGAGGAAGCAACGTCTTCTATTTTGGAGGGGGGACAGTTTCAGATCTTGTTGGTTTCGCCTGCTCTACTTATAAAAGAGGGGTTGCGTTAACCGGATTCCCAACTACCCTTTTAGCCATGGTAGATGCCTCGATCGGCGGTAAGAATGGAATTGATCTTTATGGTGTCAAGAACCTTGTGGGTACTTTCTACCTGCCGGAGAGAATAATATGCGATCTCGATTATCTTAATTCAGGGAACGATTTGCAGAAACAAGGGTTGGGGGAAATAGTAAAATACGGTTTTCTGTTTGACTCGTCTATTCTTAATAATCTAAAAAATTATAGATTTTTTGGTGAACTTATATCGGCTCATGATATTGAGGATATTGTATTGAAATGCATAGACCTAAAAATGAATGTTGTTAAATCAGATTTTTATGAAACTTCCGGAATCCGTCAAATACTAAACTTTGGACATACAATTGGTCACCTTATTGAAGCAGCATCCGGTTATAGGTTACCCCACGGTCAGGCGATCCTGAGAGGTATGATTATTGAATCAGATATTTTAAAAAATCTTGGGCATGACGCATATGAAGTCTCTAGCGATATATATGACATTATCGCAAGATACGGGATCAGTATACCTGTTCTCGATAAAGTATTCATACACAGAATTGCAGAGCATTTGAAAAATGACAAGAAGATAAACAACGGAATGATCAGGATGCAATTGATAAGATCTCCTGGAAGATCTGAAAATGTCGATGTGAGCGTTGAATCGGTTGTCAGGATGTTAAAGAAATGGACATGAAAAATAGGCCTGCAGGACTTATTGGGAGGCCAGTAACTGCATCTTACGGGCAGTTCGTTTTTAATCGCATATTCTCCAGAATGAAGATTGACTCTGTTTATCTACCAATAGATATTTCTGCCGAAAACTTGGATAGGTTTTTCAGTATTGCCTTCCCTTTCTTCAGAGGTATAAATGTAACCTCACCCCACAAAGCATCCGTGCTCAAATATTGCGACAGCGTATCTGATACAGCTTCCGAAACCCAATCAGTCAATATTGTTGCGAACACTTCAGATGGAATATTCGGCGACAATCTCGACCCTGCCGGTTTTATAAGCCTGTTGAAGACAAATAATATTTCTATTGAAGGTAAAAATATCACAATTATAGGTTCAGGCGGTGCAGCAAGGAGTGTTCTGCATGCCATTAGATCTGCAATGAATTTTAAATCTATTAAGATAGCAACAAGAAGGTTAGAAGATACCAGAAAAAAACTGAAAAACCTGGAGGTTACGGTGGTGCCGCATAAGGAAGCAATAACTGGATCAGATATAATTATCAACTGCACTCCCGCTGGTTCACAGTTGAATTTGGGTGATCTGGCCGGTTCGAAATCAGTTCACGGGATTGCTATCGATCTGATATACAACCCAGGGGTGACTGATTTTCTTAATATGTTCTCGCAGCAAGGTTGGAAAACAGTGAATGGATCTGAAATGTTCATAGGTCAGGCTGTCGAAACGTTCAAAATTTTGTACGGAAATATCAGCGTGAATCTAAGATCCTTAATATCTGAAGCCTTTTATAGTATAGCGGAGGCACACATTTGAAGATTACTACATATGGTGGTTTATCTGTAATCTCAGCGTTTTCGACTGGTATCGGAGCAGCAGCATCAGTTGACCTCAAAATGAGTGTTTCGATAGAAGAAGACAGTAAATCTGCTTACCCTTCGGCAGTGAAGAAAACTTTAGAATTCCTGGAATTGAAATTTGGTAAGCCTTTTGATTATCGTATTAAAATTGAATCTGAAATACCTCCTGCCGTTGGACTTAAAAGCAGCAGTGCTTTGACCTCTGCAATAGTATTATGTTATCTCAGAATGAATGATATATCGGTCCATGAACCTGGAGCAATTATCGCGGAAGCCTCAAGATACAATCATACATCGGCTACCGGTGCTCTGGACGATGCTTCCTGCTCCATATACGGTGGCCTCTGCGTATCTGACAACAATAAAGATAAGACTTTAAAGATGACAAAATTAAATGAGATTGATATTCTGATATGTTGGCCCAAGAATACAATAAGGAATAGTTATGAAATGACTTCTGAAAAAATGTCAGTACTTGGTAGATCTGTCAATCGATTGTTGGATCTTTTAGACTCTGGAAGGGTATACGAAACAATGGTACTGAATGGCCTTATTTTTGGCAGCTATCTGAAATCAGATTTCATCCCATGCGGAAAAATGTATTCACTTGGTGCCTCGTATTCATCATATTCAGGAAAAGGTCCTGCTATCTTCTCTATCTTTGATGAACGAGATACCCTGTTAAGAGCAAGAGAAGAATTTAAAATGACTGGTTATGAGATTATTGAGACAAGATTCAATAACAAACCGGCAAAAGTGGAGTGATTCCTGCTGAAAGTACGAGTTTCACCTGGAGAAATTTCTGGTATTGCGAATGTCCCTGGATCGAAGAGCTATACTCAAAGAGCCATATTGCTATCGGCGTTCTCAGAGACACAATTAGAACTGAGGAATGTTGCCTTCTGCTTTGATGATCTGATATCAATAAACATCGCCAGAATGTGCGGTTTAGATGTTTCAGAACAAAAAGAATATGTTACGATAAGCGGCAAATTCACAAAGCCAGAAAAAATCAACGCAGGCGAGTCCGGTACATCTATGCGACTTTCGATTGGACTCCTTGCAGGAAAAGGGGCGAAAACAAGGATAGAAATGTCACCTAAATTATATAGAAGACCGGTCCAACCCATCATTAGAGCATTAGAGCAAAACAGCGTAAGATTCCACCGATCAAATAATAGCTTACAGGTGGATGCAACTAACTGTAAAGATGGAGCAGTTTCAGTAGATGGTTCAGTAAGTTCACAGTTTATCAGCTCACTGATTATGTTTCAGTGCCTGCGGAAAGCCAATAGAAAGGTAACCGTATATAACAAACAGGTCTCAGAAGGTTATATTGATCTGACAATCAGGATAATTAAAGAATTCGGACCAGATGTTATAGTAGATCAAAACTGTTACAGGGTTGATGGTGATTTCCTCAATCACAAAATTTCACTGGTTTCGGATGGGGACTATTCCTCTGCAACCTTTCTTGGAACTTTAGGTCTTCTTTGCTCAAATTCAGGCATAGAAATTAGGGGCCTCAGCTATGAATCTGATCAGCCGGATTCCTTATTCTTTTCTAATTCTTTGTTTGATAGAGAACCCGGTCAGGGAAGAATAAAAGTTTCCAAACGGGATTTACCGGAACTTACATTCGATGCCTCTTTAACGCCCGATCTGGCGCCCTCTGCGGCAGCCTTGGGTATTTTTTCCACAAATGGAGTCAGAATTCTTAACACAAACAGACTTGTTACCAAAGAAAGCGACAGAAAAAATGGGATCCTGAATCTTTGCAGAAGTTTTGGCGCAGATTTCATAGAAGAAAAGGATGCTGTGTTCATGAAGAAAGGTTACAGTGTGGATACCCCTCGCGAACTATTTTTTGACGATCATAGAATGATCATGGCAGGAATAGTGGCTGGCATAGCATCGGGCAAATCCGTCATACATAACAATGTTGAAAATATAGGCAAGAGTTATCCTCAGTTTCTGGATACAATCCAATCGCTTGGAGCAGAAGTTCAATATCTTTGAGATAGTTATGACATTCATAATTGTGCATCACTTTAATGGCAGGATATGTCGGAGCCATACCGTGAAACTAATCTATCTGGATGCGCTTTAAGTCTGTGCTGATATTTGAAGACCTTAAGTTAAAAATAGCAGATGAGGTTAGAAGCCACATGCCGGCCTTTGCGGACAATTTAATCGAACTGGATTCAACCGGCCGTGCAGATTTTACATTGAAACTGTTCAGGTATTCAAGGGATCCAAACTTCAAATCAATTGCTGAATCTCTTGTTTCTGCAATAAAAAGTCTTGATTTTGTTGAGACTTGTGAGCTGTCAGGAAACTATCTAAATGTTAGGATAAAGACTGCGTTTATACTGGATTTAATCGATACGTCGATCAATGAAAAAGCCCAGTATCCTGATACTTTTCAGGATCCGGACAGGGTTCTCGTGGAACATACCAGCACCAATCCAACCGGACCAATACATGTTGGCAGAACAAGAAATTCCGTTATAGGTGATTCGCTTTCCAGGCTATTAAGAAGATATGGTTACCGGGTATCAACGCAGTATCTTGTAAATGATACAGGAAAACAGGTACTGGGTCTTTATTTAGGTTATCTGGAGTCAGGCAGACCGGTTATGACTATACAGAATCTGCTTGAAGGTTACAAGAGAGTATACAAACAAATAGAAGAAAACAAAGACAAGGAAAAGGAAATTGAGAACCTCATAAAAAAATATGAATCTGGAGATGGTTCAATCGTAAGAGATGTTAAATCAATATGTACTGTTATGCTTGATGGTATTAGAAAATCCTTACTTGATCTGGGTATAAAGATAGATGATTATGTCTGGGAATCCGGATTCCTGAAAAGCGAGGAAATGGAGAATATCATACAAAAATTAGGGGAATATCTGAAAGACGATAATGGTGCAAAGTACCTTGAAACAAAGGAAGGGCGGAAAATTTTCATCAGGCGTTCTGACGGTACCTCTCTATATGTCCTCAGAGATCTTGCTTATCATCTCTTCAAATCTCTCAACTACGACTGGTTGATTGATGTTTTAGGAGAAGATCACAAGGACTACGTGAAGGGATTGAAGGAAATTTTAGAGGATAAGATCGAGCTAAGGTCAAGTCTCTCTTTTGTTTTCTATAGCTATGTCTCGCTTGAAAGCGGTAAGATGTCAACAAGATCTGGGAACGTAGTTACTTTGGATGAACTAGTTGAAAGAGCAACAGAAAAAGCTCTGGAGATCGTAAGAGCCAAAAGACTTGATTTGGATGAGAGCAAACTTAAGGAAATTTCCAGAGCAGTTGCCATTTCTGCAATTAGATTCAACATAGTGAGGATAAACCCGGAAAAACAACTTATCTTCAGATGGGAGGAAGCTCTGAGCTTTGATGGTGATTCAGCCCCTTTTATCATGTATTCGTATGCAAGAACCACTAACATTATTGCAAACTACACTCCTGCTAATAATGTCCAGACAGCCGATGATTTTAACACTTACGAAAAGGCGCTTGTTTTTAAGATGTATTCATTCCCATACTGTCTGAACACATGCAGGGAATCACTGAGAGTTGACCCATTAGCCTCATATCTCCTGGAACTGGTAAGGCTGTTTAACGATTTTTACAACAACTGCAGGATACTTGGATCTGGAGATGATGAGCCGAAGAGGATACTTATCGTGAATGTCTACAGAAAAATAATCCAGGATGCATCCTCTATTCTAGGAATCAGCCTGATTGATGAGATGTAATTCTTTGCGGTGAATTGCCTCTATCTGAATGCTGATCAGTTCTTTTTCATAAGTGTTAGAAAGGTATCCTGTAACTTCTGCTATAAGGAATTATTCTTTAAAAATGATGTGGAATGGATACTTTAAGAACAATAGACACAGAGAATAAAATAGCGCAGGTAATTAGGCTATACAGAACCATTATCACAATGAATGAAAATTGAATTAAATTGGTTCCCCTTGAAAAAATATAAGGGGATTATTACTTCTTCTTCTCGAGTTTTTTCTGTTCCGGGATCTGTATTCGCGGTTTTGCTTCGGTTTTTTGCACTCTAGAACCACGGGTTGAAAACCTGTAATAGGCAATGAATATTATGACAATTACAGCAATTATTCCGACTATTATCAAGGGCGTAGTGTATGTGGGTGGAGCTATGGAAACCGAGGTTGTAAAGGAACTTAGCTTCGAGAAAAACGCAGGTTCGCTTGAGTTGGTCGATTCAAACTGGACTGTGACGGTGCCCTTAACATTGGGTTTCCATGTGAATGAAACGTTCCTTGTCTGGGAAACGTTCAATGGGGTGTTAGAATATGTGTTTGTCTGCACAGTTGCACCGTTTATCAGGATTGATATCTGGAAGCCGGATGCATTGACTGTCCCCTTGTTAGTGACATTTACGTATATTTTCGATGTGCTCCCGTCGTATAACTTTCCTGATACGTAAATTGAAGAAACAACTATTCTCGGGGTGTTAACTGTCAATGTCAGCGTTTTGTTCAGATACCCGGTGATATTCGAGTGAGATACTTTTAATGAGACTACCACGTCATTCAGTGTGTTAATCTTAACGGCTATCCATGAACTGTTGAAACCACCAGTTCCTCCGGTTACATAAGAAAGAACCGAGGAGTTATCAGCAATCTTTGTTCCATTTGGGTATGAAAAAGTCCAGTTGAACTGCAGCTGTGTAAATGAGTAATAAGGATCTGTTGTCTTATTAGCAGATAGAATGAATGTATCTCCCGCCACTGGATTAGTTATAGACTTACCCGTCATGTTATAGAGGCCGATTGCAGGTGAAGGTGGTGTAGTAACAGTCACGGTAACGTTGAACATTATTTCAGTGTATTTTCCTGTTACCGCAGTTACTGTAAGATTTCCGGGGGTTGTTGTTCCGTTAAGCGTTGGTGTCTTGAACTGGTTGGTCGCGTTAGGTGCTGATGACGTAAATTGCGTGAAGTTCCAGAGATAGGTCAGAAATTCGGTGTAGTTTGTGCCAGGTATCTTCAGTGTTGAATTGTATGCGCTCAGTGTAATTGTAGTTAACTGTGGAACCGATATTGATATTGCACTAACAGATGATTGGTCAGTGCTTCCATTATACTGTGTCTTGCCGTTATATGATATCGTATAATTTGCAGTCGGGGTCCCATTGTAGGCATATACAGTGAATGAAGTGGAGTTTTTCTCACCTGACGAACTGATTCCAGTTATATTGACAGTGTTGGTCATCTTATCTCCAAAGTTTAAGCTGACATTATAGCCATAACCAACAAGATTTCCATTCAGTTTCCAGGTAAAATTAGACTGCTGATAGTTGCTCTGACCTGTCACTGGGTTGTAGAAGCCATTTGAGACGTTCAGAGCGACACTCGTGTTTTGTGGTACCACAAACACGGTATTATTCAGAGAAGAATTCAAAACATAATCACTGGAAACGATATTTTTCCAGGACAATTTTATGTCTGAATCGATAAACGTTGGAAGTTTCAGGGAGTTAAATGTCAGTGTAAAGAAACCATTTGAAGAGAGCGGAGATATGTTTATTGGAGATACGTATGAAGTTACAGATACTGACGATGATGCGAGACCAATTGTGGTGTTGTTATAGGCAAAAGAATACAGGTAGTTAAGCTTCCCGGGTTCCATGGTGGCTGCCCGTCCATATATTTTGACCGTCAATGGAGGCTTATACAATGTTTTCGAAATAGATGGATTGGTGAACTGGCCCATTACCGTAGCTTTCAAGGTTGATGATGTCATCACAATGGATCCAACCAGGTGTACAGAAATAAGCTGATAATTGTTTGATCCAACCAGTATTGTCCCATTTGTGTAATTGGTAAACTGCGAAAGAAGAAAACTTGACAAATAAGATGTTGTAAAATGATCAAGAATTGCCTGCCAGTAAAGCGAGCCGACAGATGCATTTGGCAGATTTGGAACTGGAGTTGAATTTGTCAGGTTATATGAGATGGATTCATTCATGAATGCAGGATTGCTCGAAAGTGAAAATGTCGTTGATATAGAAGAAGTGGCAGGGGTCAGGGTTATGCTGTAAGGATTGTCTGCTACATTGACAGGTGATATCTGGTATGGTGCATATCCCGGGGATGTTACGATTACAGACTGGTTATTCCATGAACTGTCAAATAGAGCAAATGAGTTGGAACTAAAACTGATCACGTTGTATGTTTTATTGACATAGTTAAGAACAATCAGGTTGATCGATGATATCTTGCTACCGGTAGACGAAGTCACCGTTCCGAATATATGATTCTGGGAGGTGCCCTTTACACTTACTGAAATAGGTGATGTTCCTGATACGCTCTCGTCAAATACAAAAGTTGCTGAGTCATAATAAACCTCAACGGTAACGAGACCGTCCGGGAATGGAACCATGGTTGTAGAACCATTAGTGGAAAACGTGTAATATGTGAAATCCTCACTGTCTGTAAGGGAAACAATCACATTCCCGGATGCTATGTTAGTCACATTAAATTTATGGTTGAAAGTTTGCTGAATCGGTACTTTTATACCGACAGATTGCGAAGGCGAGGAAACCGTTAGATTATAGGTAGTCATATTTGCGATAACATAACCAAAACCTGCAACGTTTCCATAAAGTGGTTCAACTGTTAGGGAATAGTTACCATAACTTAGATTTAGAGTGTTGCTTGGACCATTAACGGTCTGTATTAAGGTTCCCTGGTAGTTGAATACATTAAGAACTGAGGACGAGTTCGCCAGGGATACTTCAACACCATCAAGCTGGTAGTACACGTTTACGCTCACGTCGCCTGTCTTTGGCGTTATAGCATTCGAGTTCCCTGTAATGAATACTGCACCCAGCAGCATCATTGTAGTTAGCAATATTGCGATTATTATGTTCCTTTTCAATAGGATCGTCCTCTCCCTCCGGAAAGGAATTTGTTAATATAAACGTTTTTGACTTCGAGTATTTCAAAGAACAGGAATGTAAGGAATCTTCTGTTTCACGAATTTTCTAGGAGATTTATGATCACGGTTCAAGTATAATGCTGATGTTATTTCCAGGTCTAAACCCCGATGCTTGATCTATATCCTAATCAAATGGTTAGCCTTGAAAAATTATATCTGCTTCGATGCATAATTATGTCAAATGGCGAGAGCATCTGAGATTTCACAAAAAGGAATTCATCGGTTTTCTTATTCTTCCTCTTGAAAACCTGCCTCCATGACTCGCATCCCATGTGCATAATTGCCGATGCTGGATCCTTTCCGGATATCTGTCGTGTCAGATATAGAAACTGCATTTCCGCATACATATCCGGATCCACAGTCATTGCATTGTCTGTTCCAAGCATCAAATCTATTCCAGCGTCAATAAATTTCCTGTAGTTCGGGTTAAGGGAGAAGAAATAGTTTGAGCGCGGGGTAATAACAACGGGAATTTTTAAATCGGAGAGCCTTTTGAGATCCTGCCCGGTGCATTTTAAGCAGTGTACAAGAAAATTCGGTTTCAGCGTTTCTATGATTTCAATGTCCTCTCTTTGTGCCTCACTAAAATGTATCCCAAAAATCTTCCCGGTTCTATGACACTCGTCGGCAGATGAATGAAGAATCTCGATGTTATTGTCCACGACAGAGCTCATTGAAATGCCGTCTGCTTTCCTTAATATTGGCTTAACTTCATCAGGATTTAATGGTCGACCCAGTATGTATCTCTGAAGTTTCGTTTCGAATGAGAGGGCGATTTCTGTTCCATGCAGGCCGCCTTCCCTGAAGTCACAATAACCAGTTGTTCCGGTTTCCCCCATTAAAGACGCCGATCTGACCATACCTTCCATGATTTCTCTATCTGATGTGCTCTCAAGTTTCCTGTGCTTGAAGCCACCAGGACCAACTGCTTCCATAAGATTTAGAGGTGGTTCTCCGGATATGAAAGAATCGCCCATGTGAACATGAGCATTAAAGGCCATAGGAACGATTGTTCCCATAAGTTTGGAAGATGCCTTTATATCAGATGTAAATACAAGAATGTCTCCATCTCTTCTGAGAGTGCCTCGTCTCATTATACCGTCGATGAATATATTTCCTGAAATTTCATCAACATTATATTCCCTCACCCTTTAATCACCCCCATTGGTTTCATTCGGCATACAATCCCGGATATACCTGACTCGGCGGCCACTCTGACAACTTCATCTATATTCTTATAGTTTCCAGTTGACTCCTCGATCAGACCATTGTGTGTAGCCGCCCGTGCGACAATATCTGCTTTCTTTAGATCTGCAATAATATCTGTATACCTGAAGGAAGACAGTGCTGTATGCCTGCTCATAATACGACCGGCACCATGGCAGGCTGACTCAAGGGAAATGCCATCGTTATTGTCCTTTCCAGAAAGGAGGTATGAGGCAGTTCCCATGTCGCCAGGTACTATAACCGGCTGCCCCGTTAATGAAAATGGGCTGCTTTCAGGGAATCTTGATGGCCCAAACGCGCGGGTGGCGCCCTTCCTGTGAACAACCAGGTCAATTTTGTTTCCATCAACATTGTGGTTTTCTATCTTCGCCATATTGTGTGATAGCGAGTACAAAAGAGAAATCTCATATTCATCAACCCTGAATATATCAGAAAAAATCTTTCTGATTTTCCACATAATAAGGGCGCGGTTCACGGATGCAAAATTAGCAGCTGCATTCATCGCATCAAGATATCTTCCTGCTAATCTGGATTTAATGTGGGCAGAGATCAGCTGAGGGTCTTTTGGATGTATAACCGAACCCTCGGGTTTGCTGGAAAGAAGTTGCATAAAATCAGTTGCAACCTGGTGACCAAGCCCTCTAGAACCTGTATGGATCATAATCATAACCTGTCCCTCTTCAACACCGAGAATTTTAGACTTTTGTTGATCTGATACGCGATCCACCTTCTGAACCTCTATGAAATGGTTTCCACCGCCTATGGACAATAACTGATTCATGCCCCTTGATTTTGCGCTTGCCGAAAGAGGGCTTGAAGAGTTCACTGGCAGTGAGCCACGGTCTTCCATCCTGTCCCTGTCGCCTGAAGTACAATAACCATTTTCCTCAGCCCAAAAACATCCTTGCCTGGCTATTTCTTCGATCACACTTGTGTCGTTTAGTTTCATACCAGATTTGTTGTTACCTGTCGGCACTGATGAAAATAGTCTATCCACAATTTCTGTGATTTTAGGTTTGACCTCATTATAATTTAAATCAGTTTTTAAAAGCATAATGCCGCAGTTTATGTCATAACCGACCCCGCCTGGAGAAACCAGTCCTTCTTCGGCATCAAAGGCGGCAACGCCACCTATCGGGAAACCATATCCCTGATGAACATCAGGCATTGCAAGCGCTTTCCATATTATCCCTGGCATCATTGCAACATTTAATAATTGTTTAAGTGAGCCTTCGTTTTTGCTCTCCTTTAAGGATTGCATAAGGGTATCTGATGCAATCACTTCAGCCGGAACTTTCATCTCATCCTCTCTTTCTGCAGTGAAACTGAAGGGTCCGGTTTTTTTGAAGATTGCCATGATATTCAGAGATATCTGTAAAGAGTTGAAATTAATTTTGCATTGACCAGTATTGATTTAGAAAAATTAATCCGTTAATCCTGCATAATCATTTCATGCAATCTATTTCACTGGAAAGCCTTGATAATGATACTGCCTTTAAGCTCAGACTTGAGATTGCACTGCGCTATCAGGCTATTAAAATCATGCAGGTTTCGAAAGACAAGGAAAAATTCAAAACATACATTAAGGAAAGAGAGAACATTATACACAACCTGATTGGAGAAGATAGCGAAGTCAGGGAAAAAGGCAGGGTAATATACCCTTAATTGTCCTGTTGCAATTTTATAATTTAGATTGCAATATCATATCATGAGCAAGCGTTTTGTATCAATTGTAAATGAGATAGTTGAAGACGCCTCAAGGCTTGAAAGGCATTTTGCGATAATTGAAGCCTTGTCTAGAGAGGGGACAGCCGGGATCATACGTCTTTCAAATATCACAAATTTACCTGTTCACAAGGTAAGATATTCATTGAGAGTCCTGGAAAACAGCGGCATTATTGAACCATCTCCATATGGCGCAATGCTGACAGAATCCTTCAAGCGGAGAAAGAAATCATTATTGGAGGATATAGAAAGGGCATCAGTTCAAGTCTCAACAGAGTTTATGAAGCTGAAAGCATTTTTGAAAGGATAGCCAGTTGCAACTTAGAAGAAAACAGCAGGAAAATCAGGGGAACGGAAAACAGATCAGACCTGCAGAACCAAGAGACGCAAAAAAGATAATAGAATGCATGCAGAGCGTAATGGACGAAAAAATTTACTTCGTCAGTGAATATTACCTTTACACAGAAAGGGGCGAGCAGGAGAGATTAAGGAACCCTGACGATCTGACCCTTGTCGCTGAAATAGATGGAACTGTTGTTGGCGTGCTTACTCTTCAGCGGGGAATATACAGGAAAAACAGGCACACGGCAAACCTTGGAATTGCGATAAAGAATGGATACCGGCATCAGGGCCTGGGCACAGACCTCATAACAGAGGCGATCAACTGGTCGAGGGAAAATGGCATCAAGAAAGTAAACTTAGAGGTTTTCTCCTCGAATACAAATGCAATAATGGCCTATGAAAAGATTGGCTTTGAGCATGAGGGTGTCAGGAGATCGCAGTTCATTGTCGATGGAAAATATGTTGACGATGTTTTTATGACATACTGGGTAGACCAGAGCATCAGAAAATAAATTTGCCCATTCCCACATTAAATTGATTTAAGTATCTTTACTTCAGCCATGTCTTTTCCCTTTCTGCTTATAAGGTCCAGGATATCACCTTTCATGCCTGCAGGTATCTCAAGAAGACCAATCCAGGCACCTGACCTGTCCCATTCCTCCTTTTTTATATAGCCACCGCGGGCAAGATCTCCATAGAGCCTTCCATAGGAATCGCCAACGAGCTTTACCGCGAGCTTGAGTCTCTCCATCCTGATTGGTATAAGCGGCTTGATTGCCTTAAGAACTGCTGGAAGTTGCTCGTTTGCTGACTTGAAAGGATCGATGTGAACCTTCGCCTCCTCAATTGCCTGTTGTATCCTGAGAGGAGGATGAGGAGCATTCATCTGCGGGTTTATCGATTCCCTTGAAATCATCTCAATTATCTGCTTCTTTCTCTTTTCCAGCATTTCCCGTCTCTGATCTGTTGTTAGATGGATTTCTCCTCTCTTTACGATCTCGACAGCAACTGTTGAAATGTCTGTCGTCCCAAAAACTTCCTTTAATGTTTCTTCCCCAGCCTTCTCCCCCTTTCTAGAATCCTTGAAGACCTGCTCTATAGCAAGATCGGAATCTATATCTATTTTCCCCTCTTTGATCCTGTCGGTTGCCTCAGGATCAACGAGTATCTCAAACCTGTGCCCATGGGATTCCAGCTTAGCGACAATTGCGTCCTCTACTTTTACCATCTTCGGCTCTTCGGCGAAGAATTAACCTTTTAGATTTAATGTTTGTCATTGAAAGCGAAAAGAGAATTTTCTAGCCTCTCAGATTTTCGCACATTATCTGTTATATTTCTGCCTCAATTTTTCAAATATTTCCAACTTTTCAAGGCCTTTGCTGATGCCAAGCTTGTTTTTGTCATTACGAACTTTATCCATAAGATTCCGGATGTCTCCAATCCTGCCTTCTCCAACATAAGGCAGTATGTTTGCAAGCAGATTGGAGGCACTTCTTCCACCTGGAGATATTTCGTTTAGCCTGGCCACTATCCTCTCGATAACATCAAATGCGATGCCCCTGTTTTCCTCTGATGTTTCAAGTGATGTATAGTAACTTACCTCGTCCTGCTTCTTGATCTTTCCCTCTTTTATGAGTGAAAATACTCTTTCCATAGCCTCCTTTCCTCTAAGATATCCAAGTGAGCTTATTATGGCAACACGATCGTTGTCGCTACTCAACGATTCATATTTTTTAATTATGCCATCAATATTTCCGTTATTTTTTATGAAAGCAAATGCAATTGCATTCCTAAGATCTGGGTCCTCATTCTCAATAGACTGAAACCTGCCAGCAAGTTTCCTGCAGGTTTCTTCATCTGCCTCAGCCAGGCGCCTGATAACAAGCCCATGGAAAATAGACCTGTTTATGTAATCACTCTGGTCGTTTTCAAGATTTTTCAATTTGTGTTTGTGGAATTTTATGAATTCTTTAATGATATAATCATTCCTGTTCAAGATATGATAGAGTTCTGTTAATTGGTTTGATATAAGAATTGAAAGATTGTAATCTTTTGATTGGGTAAATTTTTCGACCATTGAAAGATAGGATTCCATGTCCTTTCTGCCGGATATGAATAATGCATAAAGATCGCTCATTATTCCTATTTTATCAGGTTCTGTCAAATCTTCATTGAATGGATCCAGATCAGCATAGAACCTGTCTGTGTAAATTACGCGATAAAAACCAGATTCGTCATTATTAAGCTTTATGAAACCTCTCCCATCAATCATGCTTTCTTTCTTATCGAAAAGAATGCTTTCAATTCCATTTTTCCTCTTAACCGTCAATGGAATTGGCCACAGTCTGTCATCCGTTTTCCCGCTGAGAAGAAATCTTTCCTGAACTATGGAAATAGTCCCTTTCTCCAGTGCGGTTATGAGGGGGTAGCCATCTCTTGTTATCCAGGCGTCCATTATTCCTGAGACATCCTTGTAGGAGCTTTCAGATATACTGTGCCAGAGATCCGTTGCCTCAGCGTTTGAATATGAGTATTTTACGAGATAGTTTCGAAGACCTTTTTTGAATCTTTCACTGCCAACATATCCTTCCACCATTCTCAGAATCATTGCCCCTTTCCCATAGGTGATCTCGTTTGATCTTTCTCCCATTTTGTCCATATCTCTCTCAGCAGGAGAAACCGGATTGCTGCTCTCAAGAGAATCTACTAAGAAAGCACCCCTCCCATCAGATATGAGTGAATCAGCAGTTATGTCCCATTCAGGATATATTGATTCAATTGCCTTGTTTCCCATGTGTGTTGCAAAACTTTCGTTAAGCCATAGATCGTTCCAGTATTTCATAGTAACGAGATCCCCAAACCACTGATGCGCAATTTCGTGTGCAATAACAGAGGCAATTCTCTTCTTTGAGGCATTACCTGAGCTTTCGTTGTACAGAAGGGCGGTTTCTCTGAAAGTAATTGCACCCCAATTTTCCATGGCGCCAGCAGCAAATTCTGGAACCGAGATCATATGCAACTTTGGAAGCATATAGGGGATTCCAGTATATTCGTTGAAAAAGTCAATACATCTCTCAGCGACATCAAGGGGGAATTCCGTTGTGTCAGTATGCAGAGCCAGGCCTGTGAGATAGATATCGATGTTTCCATGTTTCCTGTGAATTGTCTTAAAAACTCCTATACCAATGTAAAGGAGATAAGTTGGCATCCTTGGTGTTGTTTCGAATTCGATTGTCTTTCTCTCCTTTTTCTGAGAAATACGTTTTACAGGCATATTGCTAATTGCCTCAAGATTAGAAGCAATTGTAACCTTTAATGAAAAAGTGGCCTTTAGCAGAGGTTCATCGAAGCATGGGAATGCCCTTCTTGCGCCGATTGATTCAAACTGGGTGGATATCATCTCTGAACCGTCTGACGTTTTGGCGAGATATAATCCTGTGAGAGCTTCTGGAATGTGGGCACTGAATTCAATCATAATCTCACTTTTATCGGTTAACTTCCCTTTGATTATCTTCTCCTCATCTTTTCTGCCATTTTCCAGTTCTACCTTTTTTCCATTAAGCCTGAAGTCAATAATCTTATGATTTAATGTGTTTATAACAAAATTCTCTTCGTCTCCCCCAAGTAGGATCCTTTCCATTCCAATATATTCTTTAGTCTTTTCGTCGATGTCCATGTCTATGTCATAATGTTCAATTCTCATAATCCATTGGAATTGCGATTATGTATCTTAATCTTCATGTAGATAGGATATCACCAGAAAATTGTAATTCTTCGGGAACAAAGGACAATATTGCTTGATCTTTTTTAGGTTTCTAAACAATTTTGCTTTCTGATTCGAAATAACTAAAAAGAGTTTAATTAAAAATGGAATAAAATTGTGGAGAAATGCTTACTTTATGCTGTGAACTTTGCAGCTTCTTCCTTTGTATAAAAGTAGAACTTGTTTCCCTGTGTTATTGTGGCAATTTCAGGTGACTTGACCCCGCCCTCTTCTTCCAGTGCAACCTTTAGCGCTGCAATTCCGAGAGCAACAGCATCCTTCTCTTTTAAGTCTTCCTTGTATTCTTTCTCAATGTATGATGTTACCTGGTCCTTGCCTGAACCCACAGCCACGGCCTTGTATTCGTTTATTGTCCCGGCTGGGTCACAATCAAACAGTCTTGGACCAATTTTATCTATACCTGCAAAGATTAGAGAGACTCCATAGGGCCTGACACCACCGTACTGGGTGTACTGCTGCATCTGATCGGCCACCTTTTTTACCAGGTTCTCCATATTAATCAAACTGCCGTATGTTACCTTTTCCTGTTGAGCTGCCACTCTTGAAAAGTCAATCAGTACCCTTGCATCTGCAACGAGTCCTGACGTGACAGCGGCAACATAATCGTCAATGAGCTGAATCTTCTCGACGGAATTCTGTTCCACAAGCCTGCTTCTTACCTTTCTATCTGAAATCAAAACGACACCGTTGGAAAACTTCAATCCCAGCGCGGTCGAACCTTTCTTAACCGCCTCTCTCGCATATTCTACCTGAAATAATCGACCGTCCGGGGAAAATACCGTTATAGCCCTGTCATAGGCCATTTGACCCTGCTGCAATTTTACTCACCTTCCAAGCGAATTGATACTTAAATAATAAATCTTTGTTGTTTTTGTCTGAACTATAATTTACTGATTCCACAGCAATTGACTAATAATGCTTTTGGCATAACCGGATTGAGATGGATAAAAGTTTGGATGTTGGAGCGTTTGACGCGCATTTCCATCTAAGACCCGAAGGTAATGTGGTGGATGTCCTGAAAAGATTTTCACATGCAGGAGGAACCGGAATCAATCTGATATGCCTTCCTGACTATTCATTAGGTCATCAGTCATATTATGAGCACTTATACGAAAGGACAATTAAGTTAGGAGAAATTGCAAGAAATTCAGGGCTCCTGACATATATAACACTCGGACCGTATCCACTTGACTATTTCTTTTGGGCCGAAGCTGGGAAAGACCCTCTTTTTGAAATGAACCGTGGAGTCGAAATAGCCGCACAGCTATGCAGCCTGGATAGATGCAGTGGAATTGGAGAGGTTGGGAGACCGCACTTTCCTGTTGAGCAGAAAGTGAACGATATATGCAACCTTGTGCTGATCAGGGCATTTGAAGCCTCTGCAGATCTCAATGTCCCAGTTATTCTGCACACCGAGGATCTTGATCGTTCCTCCATATGCGATATGGCATCGATGGCGGCCAAGAGCGGTGCCAATTTACGTAAGATTGTAAAACACCACGCAGATCCTGGAATGAACAGTGAGTGCCCTGAAATGCACAGATCTATACTGGCTACAAGACCAAATACTAGGCTCTCAATCTCCAAGGGTGTCTGGAATTTTATGCTTGAAAGCGATTTTGTGGATGATCCTGGTAAACCTGGGAAGGTAATACCTGAAGATTCTGTTCCAAAAAGGGCCATAATGATAAGGGAGCAGTACGAGAACGCGGATCTTATAATGGAAAAAATTTTTAAGGAAATCCCTGAAAAGATCTTCCTGAAATAACTTTGATTGGAAGGTACGTTAACTGATTTTACAATGAATCCGGAAAAAAAGTCTCTTAGCCTGCGATTTAGATGAAATGTAATCGGTTTATTACAGTAAAAAGACTTGCGTAGGGGGTGTTCTAAACCTTCAGAGTGAGTTTACTCAAAAATGATACACAGGTGGTTTTCCTTTAGAAGATATTTTCCTTTCAAGTTTGCGTTGAATCACTTTTTTGGCACTGTAATAAGCAATATTCCCTAAACAGGAATGACAAAAAAGGAGTTAACTGGACTCGATGGCATGAAGATGCTCAAATTCTGAAGAAAGGGGTCATATGGTTTAATTAAATCAATTAGCAGATGTTTCAGTTTTCCAGTAATAATGCCTTTGAAATTGCCATGGAAGTGAAACTCGCTTAAAAGGGTCTGCGTGTTGTTATTCTAAAATCCTAAAACATCAAACCATTTGGGTGGATAAGATGTCAGAAAAGATTGATAACTTTACAAACATCACTCATATGATGACCCTGACTCCAGTTCAAGTTGACAAAGTATGCACTGACCTTCAAACTGCTGTACGCGTTGAGAAGAGTTCAAAAAAAATAAGAAAAATTGAGTCAGATTTTTACAGAAGTGTACTTGAGGTTTTAAGGACACTGAGAATTGAAACTGATAATGTTGTGGCGACGGACATCGAGAAGTACATGAGCCTGAAATCTAGAATTAAACAGGTTGAGAGTGACTTTACTGTCTTCTTTCAGCTCCGATTCAGCAAGTTGATGAAACTTGCCCTTCACGAAGTTGATCCGGAGGAATGGAGCCAGTTAACTTCGGAGGAAAAAGACTTTCTTAAGGCACAGCAGAGATCCCTGAACGAATATCTCACCCGTTTCATGGATACGGGTCAGGAAACTCCTCCTTTGAGTGAGGAAAAGATTCAGGTTCCGGTTATTGACATAAATCAGCCGCCTGCAGAAAACCGGGAAGACGATTATGTTCTGGTTAGAATTGTATCTGATCTGCCAACAATCGCGCAGCCTGAGGGTGATTTTTATCTTAGAAATAATGACATAGTTCACCTGAAGAGAGATTTTGCAAATATGCTGATTTCAAGAAAGTGGGCTGAGAAAATGAATATAGTGATAGGTTAAACCTCACTCATGTTGGATTTTTACCTTCACTAATGTTTTCAGGAAGAGTTATTAGACCTCAGGCGTTTATGAAACGAATGTAAAAGCCCGAGGGCAACTTACGCTCGAAAGAGTGAGGAAAGTCCTCTCTCCACGGTAAAGTCCAGCATGCGCAAGCAAGCAGCCTGAGAGGGCTGGTAAAGGTAAAAGAAAAAAACGGTTTCCGATAAAGGATGATTTGAAAAGATGACGTTTCCGGAAGTGCCGATGGAAAACCTTCCTGGACGGAGAAAGTCTAAACAGGTCCAGTGAAATTACCGCGAGGACCGGGTAAGACGCAGATCTTTGCGATCAAAAGTCGAATGTTGCCAGCCGTGTTTACGGTGAACAGAAAGAGGCTTACTCCGGGCATTTACAGTTCATTTAACTGTGGTTTCACATTCGAAGAATGCTGCCTATATGCATTCAAATGCCAGTAAAGTCACCTCTTCTTGCTGCTTCTTTTTCAGATAATTTGGTAACTTATGCGATGTTTGATCGGAAAATACATCTATCTATTTTGATTCATAGGACAAATGGTAGAGAAAATTTGTGCCGTTCCGAATTGTGGCAAGGAAAGCTTTCAAACTGTACCCGGAGATCTGGCCCACAAAGCGTTTCCGTCTATTGAGGCAAAGGGTAAGGTGCATCTCTGCAAGGATCATTACAGGGAATATAAAAAAGCCACCAAGAAGGAAAGGGAACTGAAAAGAATGGACTGGGTATAAAATAAATGACTGATCCTGAGGGTATTTCTGTTGTAGTGACAACTCTAAACATGGGCGATTACATGGCAGACTTACTGGATAGTCTAGTGGGTCAGGAGCAGCCGTTCGAGATTATAATTGTCGATTCTTTGAGTACAGACAATACAGCTGATATTATCCTTGGGTACTCATCCAGATTTCCTTTTATAAGACTTATCCAGAAGAAGTGCAGCAGAGGGGAAGGACGCAATATTGGAGTCAGGGAAGCTCAGTATGATCACATATTATTTACCGATGGAGACGCAATCGCAAACGCATTCTGGATATCGAAAATGAGGAAAATGTTTGAAAATGGTGCGAAAGTTGTGGCAGGTAGAACTATCCAGATGGGATATCAGCCGTTTGAGAAACTCGGAAGAGTTGAACTTTTTTTTGATGATTTCGATGTTACCTATCCTTCGGTGAATCTTGGATTTGACAGAAATCTGTTTCTTGAAATAGGCGGGTTCGATCCAGTCTTTGTTACAGCAGAAGACATCGATCTCAACATTCGGGCGGTTATGAAAGGATCCAGGATAGATTTCTGTGAGGATTGCCTTATATATCACAGAGCGAGAAGCACAGTTGTTGACTTTATTGAGCAGGCTTTCTGGAATGGTTTCGGAAGGAAGCAGCTTACACTTAAACATGAACATGTCTGGAGTCATTTCAAGGCAACTGAGATTTTTACACCGCAGGTCATAAGTTTCTGGTACATCATCCGTGGGGTAACAGCACTGATTGGTTATCTTACCTGTAAATTGTTTGGTGAGGAATTCCTGAAAAACAAGATGAAATATTCTGGGGATCAGAATGTCTCTCCTGCTGAAAGATAAATACAAAGTCAAAAGGTATTAATTTTTATACTTACTATGGGTTGTCATGAAGGAAAATGAATCGTACTGGGAAGATAAACTAAAAAAAATAGAATCCAGATCGAATCACGATAACCCAGAATATAAAAAATGGAGAAGAGAGGTTGCTGAACAATGGAATCCCACTGCGGTTAACGAGGATGCATTCGTAAATTCATCCTACATAAAAATTAAGGATGTTTACACTGATGAGGACGTCCCTGATCTAAAGAACAGGCTCGGTTTTCCTGGTGAATACCCTTTCACCAGAGGTATTTATCCAGATATGTACAGAGGGAGGAAATGGACAATGAGAATGTTTTCCGGATTCGGCACACCGGAAGATACCAACCGGAGACTAAAATATCTCATACAGCATGGCGAGTCCGGACTTAGCATAGCATTTGACATGCCAACTCTTTACGGTTATGATTGCGTAAACGAAAGAGCGAAAGGGGAGATTGGAAAGTGCGGTGTGAATGTCTCGACCCTCAAGGATATGGAGGTAATTTTCAGCGGTATTGATCTATCGAAGGTCAGCACATCTATGACAATAAACGCACCTGCTATAGTTCTACTTGCCATGTATATTGCAGTTGCCAAGAAACAGGGTGTTCCGGTAGAGAAGATCTCTGGAACAGTGCAGGCAGACATACTTAAGGAATATATAGCACAGAAAGAGTGGATTTTCCCTCCGGAAGCTCATTTGAGAATGATACGGGATATGATGAAATACTGCACAGAATACGCTCCTAAGTGGAATTACATAAGCATATCCGGTTATCATATAAGGGAAGCTGGTTCCAGCGCTGCACAGGAGCTTGCTTTCACACTAGCCGATGGTTTTCATTATATTGAGATGGGTATTAATGAAGGCCTGGATGTTGACGACTTCGCCCCAAGGCTGTCTTTTTTCTTTAACTCCTCAATTAACTTTTTTGAAGAGATAGCCAAGATGAGAGCCGCAAGGAGGATATGGGCAACTGTACTCAAAGAGAAGTATGGCGCAAAAAAAGATCGGAGCCTGTTGATGAGGTTCCATTCACAGACCTCAGGATATTCGCTTACCTGGCAGCAACCGCTAAACAATGCAGTGAGGACAACAATTGAGGCTATGGCTGCAGTTCTAGGTGGAACGCAGAGCCTTCACACCAACTCATATGACGAGGCCTGGGCTCTCCCCTCTGAAGGGGCAGTGAAACTTGCATTGAGAACACAACAGATAATTGCTGAAGAATCCGGGATTGCGGATACTGTGGATCCGCTTGGAGGTTCTTATTACGTGGAATATCTGACCGATGAGATGGAGAGGATCGCATATAAATATTTCGACGAAATAAATAGAATGGGCGGAATACTTAATGCAATTAAATCCGGTTATATCCAGAAGGAAATAGCAAGCACATCTTACCGCAGACAGATCAGGATAGAACAGGGTAAGGAAATAATGGTCGGAGTCAATAAATACGTCGAGGATGAGGGGCAGCCCATAAAAATACTGAAGATAAGCAGAAAAGCTGAAACCGCTCAAAAAGACAGATACCGGAAAGTCATGGAGACAAGAAACGCTGAAGCAGTTAACAGGAGTCTTTCTGAACTTGAGGATGCAATGAGGAATGAATCAGAAAATCTGATGCCATACATAATCAGATGCGTGGAGGAATATGCTACTATCGAGGAAATATCAAATGTCGGGAGGAAGGTATTTGGCGGATGGAAAGAACCAGTTATTGTTTAAGAATAAACCGATAAAAGTGCTCCTTGCCAAACCGGGTATAGACGGGCATGATCGTGGTATGTTTGTACTGGCAAAAGCATTCAGGGATGCCGGAATGGATGTTCTCTATGCAGGTCTGCTTCCAACCCCTGAGGAGGTAATTGATACAGCGGTCAATGAGGATGTTGATGTCATTGCCCTAAGCCTGCTGAATGGTGCTCATCTTACAGTATTTAAGAAGGTAATGGACCTGATGAAGAAGAGGGGCATAGACGATATATCGGTTGTGGGTGGCGGAACAATCCCGACCGCTGACCGTGCAAAACTTGAAAAGATCGGAGTGACCGGAAATTACGGCCCGGGCACGCCTTTAAAAACAATAATTGATCACATCACGGAAAGGGCGACTGAAGCGCGGAAGAAAAAGATAGGGATAAGTGAATAGTTGAAGATAGATGACATTGCCAGAGGGATACTAGAGAAGGATTCCCGCGCAATATCTCGGGCAATTACGCTTGTTGAAAATGACGGCGAAGACCATGCAGGCCGTGAAATTATAAAGAGGATCTATAATCAAACAGGCAGGGCAAAGATAATAGGGATAACCGGTCCGCCAGGGGTTGGAAAAAGCACGATCATTGGAAATCTTTGCACAGCACTGAAGAATGATGGCAGGAAGGTTGCAGTTTTGGCCGTCGATGCATCCAGCCCTTTTACAAATGGAACATTCCTTGGTAACAGGATAAGGATGCAGGACACATTATTCAAGAACGATATATTTATGAGAAGTCTTTCGACCAGAGGGTCGACAGGGGGGCTTTCAACAAGCATATGGGATTCCGTCAGAATACTGGATGCAGCGGGTTTTGATATAATTATTATTGAAACTGTGGGAGCGGGGCAGGCTGATCTTGATATACTAGACGTGGCCCATACTATTTTAGTCGTGCTTGCGCCAGGACTTGGCGATGAGATACAGGCAATTAAAGCTGGAATCATGGAAATTGCAAGCATTTTTGTGGTAAACAAGGTGGATCGCGAGGACTCCTTGATTGCGATAAAGGACATAGAGGATTCCCTGTCATTACTTCCACAGGGTGCCTGGAAAGTACCTGTGGTAGGACTTGATTCGATTAAGGTAAAGGGTTATGAGGAACTTATCAAAATGATTGATTTGCACTTCAGTTTTTCAGAATCTGCACTTGACAAAAATGAAAGGTTAGTGAGGGAAGTTACGGAGATACTGCGGAATGATTTCAATATCAGGATTAAGAAAGTTATCTCAAGATCGAAGGATAAAATCGCTGAGACCGAAAATGGCACAGATCCATATACCATTGCTGATGAATTATCTAAAAAGATCCTAAATAGCGAATCTTGATGTATTATCTCATTTTATTTGATAACTGGAAAGCAATTTCATAGACATGTGAAATATGATGTAACTTTTGTAATATATAAAAGTGTACATATTATTAAAAATGTGCATCCTTATTTATTCTCTGAATATCCCTCGAGGTAGTGAAACATTTAAATACATCAAAGTGCATATACTTTGCTAATGACTGACACTGAAGTCGTTGCTGAGAGATCAGATAAGAAACTTAGGAGAAGCCTTTCCACCTGGGATCTTTTGTTTCTGAGCCTTGGTGGTATAATAGGTTCCGGTTGGTTGTTTGCAGCTTATGCTGCATCATCTATTGCTGGACCAGCTGCTATAATTTCGTGGATCATAGGAGGTATAATCGTCCTCATAATTGCGTTGAACTACGCTGAACTCGGCTCTATGATACCGCGATCTGGGTCAATTGTGAGGTATGGGCAATATTCTCACGGTAACATGGCGGGGTATTTTCTTGCTTGGGCTTACTTTCTGTCCGCTGTTTCAGTTCCTGCTATAGAAGCTGAAGCGGTTATAGAATATGCAGCACCATATGTAAATAATTTGTATAATGGGACAGTTCTTGAGCCTCTGGGAATATTCTTCGCCGCTCTGTTGATGGTCTTTTTCTTCTTCCTTAATTACTGGGGTGTAAGAATAATGGGTAAAACGAATTCGGGTATGACCTGGTGGAAGATGATTCTTCCACTGGCAACGATTGTTATATTAGTTGCCACGAGGTTCAGCTTTGCTAATTTCACAACACTCTTCAGTGGAACATATCATGGAATAGCAGGCGCTACAACAACATCCGGTTTTATGCCATATGGTTTTGAACCAGTGATGGCAGCGGTTGCAACCTCTGGAATTGTGTTTTCATTCCTTGGCTTCAGGCAGGGGTTAGATTACGGTGGTGAGTCTAGGACTCCGCAGAGATCGATTCCGCTTGCTACCGTTGGATCAGTCCTGATAGGCATACTGATATATGTCCTTCTCCAGGTTGCATTTGTTGCTGCAATTAATTTCTCAAGCCTTGGGATACCTGCTGGTGGATGGAATCTGCTTCAAGCATATCCAACAATAATATCCACAAATAATGGATTCTTAACAGCAGGTATAGAACAGTTGAATAGTGCACCATTTGCATCAATTGCTTCATCGGTTGGGCTAGTAATGTTAACATATGTCCTCTTCGCTGATGCCTATGTTTCTCCGAGCGGAACGCTCAACGTGTATCTTGGAACATCCATGAGGACACTATATGGAACGGCTGCAATGGGTTACCTTCCTGGTTCAATGATGAAAGTGGATCAGAAGAGAAGAATACCGGTGCTTCCACTGGTTGTTTCATTGATAGTCGGTATCGTATTCTTCGCACCTTTCCCATCGTGGTATAAATTAGTTGGCTTCATTACCAGTGCTACAGTTTTCACATATCTTGTCGGCGGACCTGCGCTTAGATCCCTGAGGAAAAATGCATCGGAACTCAAGAGACCTTTCAAGCTGCCAGGATCTGCAATACTTGCCCCAGCAGCTTTCGTGGGTGCGTCGCTTGTTGTTTACTGGTCTGGCTGGCCACTTGTTGGGGAACTTGCAATCGCAATTTTCCTTGGTCTAATAGTCTACGGCATCTTCTTCTTCATGAAGAATAAGGATGATCCCACCAGAAAGACCATACATGGATCTGGTTCGATAAAGTCTGGAATATGGGTACCAGTTTACATTGTCGTCCTGTCTATCGAATCATATCTCGGAGAATCTGCACTTGGCGGGTACAACATAGTGCCATATCCTTATGATCTGTTAATGGTTATAATAGTTGCAATAATATTCTACCTCTGGGCTACTGCAAGTGGAGTCAGGACGCAGGAAATTCAGGAGATCGTGGATCTGGACTCACAGTACCTCAAGCCAGAGGATGAAGAATTCGGCAGCTCGGGTGGTGCTTAAAATGAATAAATACATAGCAGGTATGGTTGTTAGTGCTATAATTGGTCTGATCGGTCTGGTTTTACTTATCTACCAGACCCTTCACACAACAAGCGTAGGAGTCAATGTAGGTTTAATCCCGCCACTAGGGATATTCTATGCCTTCTTGTTTGCTGCGGGGGTTATTGCAGCTATAGCCCTTTATAATCTTAACTTACCTTCAAAAAAATAAATTTAATTAAACATGGAAGTTCTTCTTAATTGTTAAAATTATTTTTATCCTTATTTATTTCCACTATTTTTATCCCAACGAAGTGAACATAGCAAAAACTCTGATAGAGAAAAGAAAAATAATACTGGTTATCTGGATTGTAGCGATACTTGCTGCAACACCAGCCCTAATGAAGTATTCCGGATACATAACATACTCGACATCATCGCCTGCAGGAAGTCACAGTGAATCGTCGATTGCAAATGCAATCCTTTCCAAAAACACCCAGGAGAACCAGACTCTGCTGATAGCAATTCAGACAATCCCTTACAACAATACAACCGTGGCAAGCAAAGTTCTCGCCATGCAGGCATCGATGCAGAAAGCATCAATATACGGCTTTTCTGGCACTTCATCACCTTTCTCAGCTTATGCGGCATTCATAAACGATACCAGCGGAAGGAGTTCAAATCTCATAAGAGATTTATATTATACAATTAAAAATACATCCATACTTGTTTTTTCCTTTCCAAACAGTTTTTACGCGAACTGGTCTAAAACAGGATACAATCAGTCTGAAATCTACACTGTTGCCAATGAATCTGGCTATAATTCATCAGCATACGAGAAGCAATTCTTGAATTATATCTATACTTCGTATAACAGATCTGAGTCCGGACTTTCTCTGGTCAACGACGCTGTTAATAACTCGGATTATCTGCTTTTTAACGAATCACCGTATGCGACTTCGATAACAGGTTATCTTAACGCAGAAAATTACACGAATGGCACAGACCGTGTAGTAAGCTCTATCATAAAGATAACTACTGGATTTAGCGTGAATGCTAACATAATTAACTCAGTTGTAGAATCATCCAACCCAGGTATTTATTACGTAACACATTACGGTCTGTCCGGGATACCAGCTTATATTTCATCCCAATATATCGCAAGAAACGGTACTTTATTTCTTGTAAACATAAAATTTAACCAGAGCACGAATGAACTGACTTCCGGCGGATCAAGTGTTTCCCAGAATGCGTTTCCAGAAATTAACAAGATAGTTGGTTCCTTCTTTGGAAATTCAGGTCAGGTAACTGGAGAGGGTGCAATTGCTTATCAGACCCAGCAGGTTACCTCGGGATCTGGAATCGTTTTCGCATTTATTTTCGTTATACTTGCAATCGCCGTATTTCTGACTCTTCTTTCATATAAGGCTTCGGTCCTGACGCTTGTTGTGGTCTCAATTGCAACAGTTCTCGGATACGTTTCTATATTTATAACAGGCATACTGGTTCATGATGTTAATTATGTTGTGAATTACACCCTTACAGCTGTTATATTGGGTGTTGCTACTGATTACATAGTATTTGTCCTGTCAAGATTCAAACAGGAAATAAGATCAGGCAAGTCAAGGGATGAAGCTGCAGAGATTGCGACAAAAAAGGCTGGTAAAGCAGTCTTCATTAGTGGTTTAACTGTAGCAGCCAGCCTTGGTACCTTTTATTTTATCCCCGGTTTCAGAACATGGGGTTCAGTTCTGTTCCTCGCCATTATTATGACTGTTGTGTTTGAGGTATCTATCCTTCCGGCAGTTATGAAATTCCTCGGGCCAAAAATATTCATGAAGTATGGTATGAAGCCATTGGGAAAGGATTCGCATAAGAATTCAGTTTTCTATAAAACCTCAAGCATATCTATAGACAGAAAAGTCACTGTAATAGCCGTTATCCTATTGCTTGCTGCTCCTGCAATATATCTATTTGCTACACTCCCCACAACATATAATTTTGACACCGGTCTACCGTTGGGTCTTTCATCGGTTAAGGCGCTTAACGCAGTAGATAACTCGTTTGGCGCAAATGAGATATATCCTATATATTTCCTTATACCACTATCGAACCCATATAACGGAAGTTTTTCAGCACAGGATATTAAAACGATCTCGAGCAACACAGGCTTCATAAATAATACTAATGGTATCACGTCTGTAACCGGGCCTTATTACAACAATCTCTCTAACCAGGCAGATTTCAGTCATTACGTCGTTGACAATGGCAGGTATCTCCTGTACCTTATATATACAAACTACGGGCCATATTCGAGCCAGGCAATGAATGTTGTCAATCACCTGAGATCTGACAGCAATGCACTGGTTGGAGGCATCACGTCAGGCATTATAGATCAAAAAACACAGAATTCCAGGACGTACCTGGAACTGGAGATATTGATAGTGGCTGCTATCGGCGTAATTTTATTGTTTGCTTTCAGAAGTGCCATTTACCCTCTGATCTCGTTGAGCGGCGTTTTTATAAGTATAAGCTGGACAACTTCAATACTTTACATAATCTCGATATACATACTTCACCAAGCGCTAATCTATCTTATTCCAATTATCCTGTTCGTAATATTGATGTCCCTCGGTAACGACTACACTGTCTTCATCATTTCTAGGATAAGGGAGGAAGTTGCTTCGTTCGGTAAGAGAGACGGAATAATTAGAGGTATGGTAGGCTCCGGGAAAGTTGTAACCTCGCTCGGTCTAATACTGGCTGCATCTCTAGGATCATTGGCATTCATACCAGTGGGATTCCTCACACAGCTTGGAATCGCATTCATAATTTCGCTCCTTCTAGACACATTCGTCATCAGGACATTCTACTTCCCAGCAATGGTGGCACTTCTTGACAGGAGTGGAAAAAAAGCTAAAAATGCGTAAGGTTTAATCATAGCTAAGCATTGATAGCCCTGAATGGATAACGTTGACAAGAAGCTGATCTATTTCCTTCTTAAAGATGCCAGGATGCCGCTGAGAAAAATTGCAGAGGAACTTGGTATATCGGCACAGGCATTAAACTATCGTATGTCCAAGCTTTATGAGACCGGGGTAATTAGAAAGTACTCTCTGCATGTAAATCCAAAAATATATGGTAAGGTCAACGGTTTTGCGGCTTACAAGAATGACAAATACATGTCTCCAAATGTGATTTCTAAATTCAAATGCCTGGAAGAGATAACAATTTACGAGTTCGCTGCAAACACAATGGGAGAACTTGAGGACGAGATAAGAAAAGCTGAGACCTTTGCTGGTATCCCTATTATGAAATATATTCCTGAACAGAGAGATATGAAGATGAACGTTGGTGAAACAGACAGAAGGATACTTGAATACCTGAAGAAGGATCCAAGGATGTCTGTCGTAAACCTTGCTAAGGAACTTGGGCTTGCAAATTCTTCTGTTCGCAAAAGAATTAACCTAATGGAAAAGAATCATGTTATAGCCGCAACTACGGAAATAGATCTATCAAAAACTGATATCGTTCTATTCTCTATAATTTCTAAAAACGTAAAAAATCTGATTCCTGTTATTACTGAGCAGCCGATACTTGTCATATCAGACAGGGATAATGGAATACTTGTTTGCTTCTCAGAAAACCTTAAACAGGCAAGATATGTTATAGAAAATTCCAGAAAGACAGACCCTTCCGCTGAGGTTATGGTTGTGTATGACTACGAATTCAACTGATTTGAAGGTTGATCTGACAAACCTTTTGTCGGTGCAGTTTGTTTATTAACCAAATATGACTTTTCTCTGATATTATGGCTGGCAATGTCACAGATCACATGGCAAATGAGAGAACCTATCTGGCCTGGGTCAGGACAGGAATAACAGTTATTGCACTGGGTTTTGTAGTTGCAAAATTCGGCATTCTCATTAAGGAACTTGTTCCGAGTGCACCAAGCACATCCTACCACCTCTCCTCTGAAATCGGTATTGTTTTGGTTCTGGCTGGAGCATTCATGCAGATACTTGCCTTGCGCAGCTTTGTCAGAAATAAGAACAATATAGAAAGAGGAGTGTTTCAACCATCAGCGGTTCCTGAGATGCTTGCCGGAATCCTCACGCTTATAATTGCAATTCTTGTGGTTGCCTATATGGTAATAACACTCTGAATAATGAGGAAAGTATTTGGGATTGGGCCTGAATTATCTTAACCCAACTTATCTTTTGAACAGTATAAATGGAATTCCAAGGTTTTTCGCCAACTCACCATCTCTGTCTTGCCTGTCGCCAGCAATCAGTGAATCGGACAAATCTATTTTCAATTCCTTCACTGCCTTCAGAACAAGACCCGTTTTCGGTTTCCGGCATTCGCACTCCTCGTCTGGTCTGTGTGGGCAGTAATAGGTTGAGTTAACTGTTACACCCCTTTCAGCAAGAGCCTTTATAACAGCATCGTTGAATGCATGGAACTCGGAATCTGAGAAATAACCCCTGTTAATGCCAGACTGGTTTGTTATTATGACAATCAGGTAACCTTTATCCTGATATTCCTTCATGAATTTCACAGCATCATCATAAATCCTGAGGTCCTTTGGATCCTTGCAATAAGGACAATCGTAATTTATCGTTCCGTCCCGGTCAATAAAAAGTGCTTTCATGATTTTTCACCACTCCATTTTTAAAGTCTGATTAATTTTCACGCCACCTCGTAAAAAACCTTGCAAGCCCAAAAAAGAACACAGCCTCGATTATGAATATAAATATCATCGGCACCATAAGAGGTTCGAAACCAAATGCAGCCTGAGCCAGGACGGCGGCAGGCGTCGTTGGTGATATTGCAAGAATATAAATGATGTATTTTGGTAGATAGGTGTATGGGTAGAAGGTCGGAGGCAGGACTGTCAGGATGACTGACATTATAGCAGATATTCCCCAGACATTTCTTATGTGTTTAACAGCGCCACCGATGCTCATGGAAAGACCTGCTGTGCTAATTGTCAGAACCACGAGTATAGCTACAAGTGAAAGTATAGAGTATAATGTGAAAATGTGTATCACATATCCAATTATCGCATAAAGTACGAGACCAGGCATAGAGAATATGATATAACTGAGAGTTAATCCGAGGATGTAGTCGGTAGGTGTTATGGATGATGCGACGAATAAATCCTGAATTCTAAGCTGAATTCTAAGAAAAGCAGCATCTGCGACACTTGCAAAGCTAACCGATGCCACCAGGCCGAGAAATCCGCCGACTACAGCGTATTTAATCAACTCACCCTTTGATATTATATATATCAGAAAAAGAAGGGTAAGTGGAGAGCTTAATGATGCAATAACATAAGATGGCCCCCTTTTGATTGTCCTGAAGCCATAATACCAGGCAAAGGCGAGTGAAAATTTAAGGTTCAATCTCGACACCTCTTGCCACAAAAAGATCATCCAGTGTAATTCTTCTTATGTTGTAACCCATTTTTATGTATTTTTCAGCGTCTTCCTCATCAATGTATTTCACATAGGTCCTGCCGATGGAATAGTCACCATCTTCCTTCTGGAAACTTTCTGCACGAACCTTGCCCTCAAACCTTTTGAGGAGATCTCTAACGTTTCCGTGTTCAAGAATCCTGCCAGAATCAACCAGCATTACTTCCTGGGAGAGTTCCTGCGCCTCCTCCATGTAGTGTGTTGTGAGAACAATGTTCCCTCTGAGATTCTTTATAGCTGACCAGACCTCGAATCTTGAAACAGGATCCAGTCCAGTGGTTGGTTCATCCAGGAAGGTTAGATCGGCATTAGCCGCCAGTGCCATTGCCACAAACACCTTTCTCTTCATTCCACCTGAGAGTGTATCTGAAGGCCTGTCCTTTGCCTCTAACATTTCCAGTTCCCTGAGCGCAATTAGTGATTCCTGGGTAGCCTGACTGACTGACATCCCCCTTGCAATCAGAAATAATTTAAGGTGCTCTAATGGGGTAAGAACTCCCAGGGTTGAAGCTTCCTGTGGAATGCTAACTATGTGTTTCCTGATCTTTTCAGGATCTCGCAGTATGTCAAGGCCATCTATTATAGCGGTACCTGAGGTTGGCTTAAGTTGAGTCGAAAGCATTCTTAGGAGTGTGGTTTTTCCTGCACCATTGCGCCCGATAATAGATACGATCCTTTTGTTTATTGTAAAGGAGATTGCGTTAACAGCTGTTAAGCCGCCCTTGTATGTTTTTGTCAGGTTAAATGATTCTATCAATCAGCCAATCCTCCTCCAGAACGCTGCATACGGCAATATGGCTAAAGATAATAATCTTCTTAAGAAATGGATTGCAAAGGTTCTTCAATAAGATAAAATAAAAGGATTATGATTGCATTAAGACTTACAAAGAGACTTTTCCCGGAATTTTTGGAAAAGGATGCGTATCCTCTATTCTCTTGAGTCCGCTAATAAACCTTGTAAGTCTCTCAATACCAATTCCAAAGCCAGCGCTTGGTTCAAGACCACGTTTGGCGTACTCAATGAACCATTTGAACTGTTCTTCTGTCTGGTTTTTGTCATGAATTCTCCTGATTATGCGATCTGTTTTGAACTCACGTTCTCCACCCGATAGTGCCTCACCAAAGCCTTCGGGATAGATCAGATCCATGTCTCTGAGAATACCATGCTGATCTTCATATTCCCGGTCGTAAAACTCTCGCTTTTCAAGCGGAATATCTATGATCCAAAAGGGTTCCTTCATCCTGGAGGATAGGATGGATTCGAAATCATTCCCGTATTCGCTCTCTGCCTCCTTGTATTTTATCCTTTTAAATGGCTTTTCCGGAACCAGTAATTTTCTTTTGAAGTAATTAAACGGTTCCACCTTTCCGCCGCTGAGATCCTTTAAAAGACCAATGTATAGGTCCTCTACAAGATCCATCATCTCTTCTCTAGTTGCACCAACCTTCTCCACGTCAATCTGTGTGAATTCAGAGAGGTGTCTCCCGGTTTCTGCCTTATCTGGAGTTTCGAGTCTTACGTTTGGCGAAAATGTGAAGATCGATCCTAACTCTTTCACGAGTATCTGTTTATGGAAGATCATGCTCTTTGTCAGAGCGTATTGCGTACCATAATAATCTATATGCGGATCATGGACTGGATGGTTCAGAGGATCAGTAACTGGAGATATAATCACTGG
>JAJZLW010000154.1 GCA_021850505.1 Thermoplasmata archaeon | reverse complement strand
TCGCTAATTCTGCTGCAATCATTACGGACAGTTTCGGTCCAGATGAGAGAGGAAAGGCAATGGGCATAAATCAGATTGCAGCTCTCGCTGGATCTCTTATAGGCTTAATTCTAGGTGGACTCCTTGCCACGATTAACTGGAGGTATGTGTTCCTGGTAAGTGTTCCAGTCGGCCTGCTCGGCACCGTGTGGTCATACCTCAAATTGAAGGATCACTCAATAAGACACAAAGACCAGAAGATTGATGTTGCGGGTAACGTTGCTTTTGCCGGCGGCTTAACACTCATACTGATAGCGATAACATACGGATTGATGCCTTACGGTAGTTCTACAATGGGCTGGTCAAATCCCTGGGTCATACTTTCACTGATTGTCGGCTTCGCAATGGTTGTTGCTTTTGTTTTCATAGAAAGGATTGTCAGCCAGCCGATGTTTAATATGGCCCTCTTTAAGAGCCGCCCCTTTACAGCTGGAAGCGTTTCAGGTATGCTCCAATCAATGGGAATGGGTGGCGCCATGTTTATGCTTATTATACTTCTTCAGGGAGTCTGGCTTCCGCTTCACGGATATAATTATAATGTGGTACCTTTCTGGGCAGGAATCTATATGGTTCCCATGATGCTCGGCTTCGTTGTTCTTGGTCCAATTAGTGGTGCCCTCTCAGACAGGATCGGAGCAAGGGTCATATCGAGTGTTGGAATGGCTATTAGTGCGGTTTCTTTCCTTCTACTAGCCACGTTGAGCTATAATTTCGCATACATAGACTTCGGATTGATGCTGTTCATGATGGGGGCTGGAATGGGAATGTTTGCTGCTCCAAATATAACAGCCGTCATGAATTCTGTCGCTCCCCAGCAGAGAGGTGTTGCATCTGGAATGAGGGCAACTTTACAGAACACCGGCCAAACAGCCAGTATGGGTATATTCTTTACCATAGTTCTCGTCTCTCTCACGACCAGGTTGCCCGGTGCATTTACCACAGCACTTGCATCGGCAAATGCCCCTGAGCTTATTCCGTATTTCATAAATATACCGCCGACATCAGCTCTATTCTCTGCCTTCCTCGGGTACAATCCGGTAGCAACTATCCTGAGCCTGTTCCCTTCATCTTTCACTTCGCTGATAAGTGGATCCACGCTCACACTTCTCGAAGGAAAGACATGGTTCCCAAACGCTCTGGCCAGTTCCTTCATGAGTTCACTTAGAGTATCATTCTATCTGGGAGCACTTATCTTTGCAGTTGCTGCTATCCTTTCAGCGATTAGAGGAAAAAGGTATATACACTCAGAATCAAACATATACCCGGGCTCTGAACCAGAACGCCCTGTTCAAGCTGACTCCATCAGCACTCCTTCAGCACAGGTTGATCCAAAGGCCATAAAAACGGAGTCAAGATGAATTCACTTAAGATTGAGCCAGCAGACAATTCAAAACACTTAATAATGGAACTCTGGCACTCATTCTCCAAAGTATACAGAAACGGAAAAAAAAGGATTGAACAAGAGCTTGAAAAACATTCCATTAAAACACTTGAACTCAGATTATTATTCTCGATCTCAAAGGAAGGGAAATGTCCCATTGGAAGCCTGGCATCGGAAATAAACGTGACAAGCGCCTGGGTCACCGGTATCGTGGAAGAACTTGAGAACAGAAATCTGGTCAAAAAACACAGGAATGCGAACGACAGGCGGATAATTGATGTGTCCCTCACGCCTGCCGGGAAAAAATTAGTTAAAACAGGAATGAAGATTTATGAAGACCTTGTTGGAGACGCAGTTAAGGGTCTTTCTTTAGAAGAGTTAAAGGAATTTGAAAGAATACTCATGAAGGTAAATTCCTCCATCCAGTCCTCGGATTAAAAATTAGGGATTTTAAACGGGAAACCAATATTCACTGATTCCTCAAAGTCTAATCGTTTTACGGGTTCACTGTGCGAGCGCCTTCAGCTGACCTAGCAACTCTGTTTCGACGTGTTTGGTCCAGAGCATCTCAGGCACATCAACTGCGATAAACAGATCCGAAAGGAGCAGAAATTCAATTGCAGTTACAGCAAGGTTCTGCCCCAGTTTACCAACGCCAACATGCACCTCAAGGTTACCGGCATTTTCTTTGAACATAAATGTAAGGGCACGATCAGCAGCGATGATGTCTCTCAGGAAGCCCAACTTATTGGCCTGCAGAACCGCCTGTCCTTCTTCAACCCTGCTCTGCGTCTTCCAGCCTGAATCTTTAAGATACTGCTCAAAAGCTGTCGTTACTGTGTTTACATCCTTGGAAGTTTGCAGAACTAAATTCTTCTTGAAAATCTCCATGATACTTCATGGCAATCATTTTATTTAATCATAATCCAATTTTGTAGCCAAGATCCCATTTCGATCTGAGAATGCCTGTTGTATAAAATTGAAAACGTCGATAAATAAATGAGTAAACATAGTTAAGTTTTATTCCACAATGAATGATTATAGAAAATGGTAAAAATTGAGAAGGTGAATATACACGCAGAATCTCTTGAAAACAACAAACCTGGTGATCCGGCAGACAGAGAAGTATTGATTATCTCTAATAATTATGAAGAGAGCTCCCCTCTTCTGATAGGTATTGCAGGCTTTTATGGAACAGCTGCGAGCTTTCTTAACCGATCTTATTCATCACAGGACTTTATATCGACTCTTGAAAGGATTTCAAAACAGAATCCAGATGTATCTTACCTTATGGCTATACCTGACACGATGACTTCATACTGTGGAAATCAGTATCTTAACTCATCGGCTGTCGGCAATTATGAGGATTTCATCGTAAATGATCTGATTGGTTTCCTGATGGAAAAATATGGCAAAAGGAAAACAGGAATCTTTGGCAAATCTTCAGGAGGATTTGGAGCCTATACTCTGACGGTAAGGCATCCTGAAGTTTTTTCCGGGTTTATTGACGTTTCAGGCGACAGCTTGTTTGAATACTGCTATCTTAAGGATTTCCCGGGTGCAATTGAGATGTTCAGAGATTCAGAACCTGGAAAATTCCTTCAGGATTTCAGGTCGAAGGGATATCACAGTAACCAGGAACTTAATGCAATGGAAGTTATCGCGATGTCTGCGTTTTACTCACCGAATAAAGAATCTCCATATGATTTTGACTTGCCGTTTGATATTGAAAGCGGAAAAATAAGATATGATGTCTGGAACCGCTGGCTGGAAGTCGATCCAGCAAGAACAGTAGTAAGATCGGCGCCAGACCTGAAGGGCAAGAAAATCATATTACAGGTCGGAAAGAGGGATGAATTTGCACTCAACATAGGAATGAGTTCAATGCACCGCACACTCGAAGCACATGGGATAGAGCATTCCTACCATGAATATGATACTGGACATTTTTCGATAGACTATCTCTATCAATATTCACTTCCGGAGCTAGCTAGATTTCTATCTGGTTTATGAAATAAAATATAGTATTTGTTATGCCATTCAATTTACCTGAAATGAAAGATGTCTACGTTATCTCTTACGCAAGAACACCTATCGGAAAATTCGGCGGTGCATTTCGCGATAAAAGAGCCGTTGAACTTGGGGCGGCTGCTATCAGGACTGCAATCAACAGATCAGGGATAGATCCTGATCGGGTCGAAGAGGTTATCATGGGCAATGTGCTGCAGGCTGGAAACGGCCAGAACCCTGCAGGTCAGGCCGCTACACTTGCAGGTCTTAAGAGCGGGACTTTAAAATATACTGTTAATGTTGTCTGCGCGTCCGGAATGCTGGCAATCGAGTCTGCTTCAAGGGAAATAGCCCTCAATGAACATCAACTCATAGTTGCCGGTGGAATGGAGAGTATGTCCAACAGCCCTTTCCTGCTTCCTTCAGAACTGAGATGGGGCGTTAAACAGCTGTACAGGAAGGAAGAGAACCTTAAGGATGCCATTCTTTCCGATGGTCTCCTGGATGCATTCTACTTTGAGCATATGGGGGTCTCGGCCGACAGAACAGCAAAGAAATTTGGAATAACCAGAAAGATGGCCGATGAATATTCCTACGAAAGCAATGTGAGAGCTGACAAAGCATGGAAAAATGGGACATTCAAAAAAGAGACTTTTGACACATTTGGTCTTGCCAGTGATGAAGGGATCAGGATATCAGATCCTGATATACTTGGGAAGCTTAAACCTGCCTTCACAGAGGATGGTGTTCTTACAGCAGGCAATTCCTCCCAGATATCAGATGGTGCATCTGCCCTTATCCTTGCGTCTGAGGAATTTGTTAACGAAAATTCTGTTAAACCTGTCGCGAAGATCACCGGATACGAATCTTATTCACTGGAACCGACTGATTTTGTTGAGACCCCTATACCTTGTACCAGAAAATTCCTTGAAAGAACAGGATCAAGGATAGATGATTATGATCTGGTGGAACATAACGAGGCTTTCTCTATTGCTTCCTTACTCGTTCGAGAAAAGCTTGGAGTTGATCCAGAGAGATTCAATGTCAATGGTGGTGCTGTCGCAATCGGGCACCCGCTCGGAAACAGCGGATCAAGAATAATGGTGACACTTATAAACGCACTCAAGGATAAAAAAATGAAAAAAGGGCTTGCAACAATCTGCCATGGTGGTGGAGGCGCACATACTATGGCAGTGGAGATTCTTTAGACAGAATCAGGATCATGTTATAAGTAAAATTGCTTTCTGGTAATCATGGAATACAGGAACATTAAATGTGAATTGAAGAACGATATCAGAATAATACAGATATCAAGGCCCTCTGAACTGAATCCGCTGGATATTGAAACGCTGGAAGAAATTGAAGCCTGCCTTAAGAGCGAATCCCTGATTACAGTAATAAGGGGAAGCTCCAGAGCATTTTCTGCAGGAGCTGATATAAAGAATTTTAAGGGTCTATCACCAGAAGTTGCTTATTCCTTCGCGCGTACCGGCCACCGGATATATAATTACATTGCGGACTATGATCTGCCGGTTATAGCCGCAATAAACGGATATGCACTGGGAGGTGGTTTTGAACTTTCTCTTGCCTGTGATTTCAGGATAGGATCACATGATTCAAAGCTTGGGTTAACGGAGCTGAACCTTGGCATAATTCCAGGATGGGGCGGAACCCAGAGGTTGAAGGCACTTGCTGGTGAACAGTTCGCGTTGTACATGATTGCCACATCAAGGATATTGAATGCAGATGAAGCCCTGGCGCATGGCATTCTGCTCCAGAAGTCTGATAATCCGGTGGAGTCAGCATTAGAACTGGCCAGGTCACTCAAGGAAAAATCCAGAAAAACGCTCAAGTTCGTGAAATCTCTTATCAGGACTGTTCCAGATGAGATATTCGAGGAAGAGATGACCTTATTTGGCAAGTCATTTGAGGGCAGCAATAGCTCGGAGGGGGTTGAGGCCTTTCTGCAAAAGAGGAAACCAGTCTTTAAGGAATAGAGTCATTTACCGTAATACAAAGTATCTGATGGATCTTTCCTGAAATACGCTGAATATTCATCGTATTCATCATCAGTGAACAGTTGCCTGTGGATATATGCTTCCCTGTATTTTTCGGCGCTGTCAGGAAAAACAGTCAGCACCCTCGATCCTGGATACTTTTCGACAATTTTCATGGCGGAAAAATAATTTGCAGCAGAGGAAAGACCGGTGAAGAGTTCTAGATCGATCATCTTTTTTAACATCTCTTCCGCATTGCGATCATCAATGTCCACCCATTCGTCAATCAGATTCATATTTTTTGATAATATTTCAGGGGTTTTTGATACGTTTAAATTCTTAAGGCCTTGAATCTTATGGTAAGGTTTTGGCATTACCGCTATCACCTTGACCGATGGAAAGTTCTGCTTGTAATATTTGGCCAGACCGGTAATTGTGCCACCTGTCCCGATCGATATGACCACATGTGTGATTGAATCTCCAGCAACAGATGTTACCTCTGGACCAGTGGTATAATAATGTCCAAACGTGTTTGCATCGTTTGAGTACTGATCGAAGTTCACATACTTTCCGGGTTTCATCTCCATCTCTTTTTTAAGCATGCTGACAGCAGTATCTATGTTAATTGAGCCATGTTTGCTGGCCTCATCAAATACCTCAACCATTTCCTGTCCCGTTATCCTGATCGCATCTTTAGTTGCCTCGCTGGATGCATTTGGTACGTAAATCTTGGCCCTGTATCCCATTTCCTTTGCTATATTTGCGAGTGCTATCCCGGTGTTGCCCGAACTTGCCTCGATTATAGTTTTATTCCGATCAAGCAGACCTTTCTTGATCCCCGATGAAATCATAAAGAACCCGGCCCTGTCCTTTATTGATCCGTATTTGTTTCTGTATTCCATCTTGGCATAAATTACTGAATTGCCAACCTCGTGGTAATAAAGTGGTGTTTTGCCTATTCCAAATCTGTACGCATCTTCTGCCACCTCTTGATAGAGGTCGATGGAATCACATTTCGCCATTGACAGTTTATTATGACGATACAGAAAAACTTTGCCCGATTGCTGGAGCCCCGAAATAAGATGAAATATGTAAACATCCAATGTTTCAGATCGCCAAAACCCGTTCACTTAAATGTCGCATGGTTTACTCAGCGGCGTATAACCATGCGTGTCAGACACCAAAACAAATTATAGGAAGGTACCTATAATAGTTCATGTTTTTGATTCCACAGTGATATATATCACAATATTTATATACTATTATGAGTTATGATTTTTACGTTAAACGGCGTTTGTCAGACAGGTGATGCATGTTAATTGAATCTGTGGAACTCGATAATTTCAAGTCATTTGGCAACAAGAGGACTATTCTCTTTAAGGATGGCTTTACTGTAATAACTGGACCTAACGGGAGCGGTAAGAGCAATATTGGTGATGCGATGCTTTTTGTTCTGGGTATCAGATCCTCAAAGGCAATAAGAGCTGACCGGCTGCCGGATCTGATTCATAAGGTTCCGCCTGAAAAGAAGCAAAAATCATCCTGTTCGGTTTCAATTGTTCTTGATTCTGAAAACCTTAACGTACCGGAATCAGAGAGGAAGACGAGAATAACGAGGGAGATTTCAGTCGATGAAAACATGGAGTGCAAAAGCACATATTACATAAATGGCGCCAGAGCAAGACGCGGTGATGTTGAGACCATTCTGGACAATGCACAGATCTATCTGGATGCTTATAGTTTTGTTCTTCAGGGTGACATAAACAATTTAGTCAAGATGACAGGGACTGAGAGAAGAAAACTCCTGGAATCAATAGCAGGAATAGAGAGTTATAACATACAGATTGAAAAGGCACAGACTGACATTGACAGCATTGAGGATAACCTTTCAAAAATCCAGATCCTGATTGATGAGAATCAGAGAAGACTTGATCAGCTTTCGGTCGAGAAGAAAAATGCTGAACGTTATAATGAGCTGAATGAAAAAATTGGATCCTACGAGGTTACGCTCCTGAACATAGATTTGATAAGCGCAAACCGCGAGCTGAATTCATACGGAAAAATACTTGATGATATCAACAGCCAGCTTTTATC
>JAJZLW010000093.1 GCA_021850505.1 Thermoplasmata archaeon | reverse complement strand
ATGTCGATACTGCAAAGTTAATAAGCATGATTACAAATAGAAGCAAAGAGTGAATGACGCAAAATAACGATATCAATCAAGTTATTTCTATCGCATCCAGTTATTTTGCATTCAGTACTGAGGATATCTCAGACGATTCCGCAGTCCTCATTCTAAAAGATCGCGAAAAAGCAGACTTAGAAACATTCAGAAAGTTCTTGATTGAAATAGAGAAACTTGGATTCACGGCTTTTACGGGCAATGAATATTCATACCGTATTTATGTGAGCAGGAAATCACACGGTTCGAAGAAGTCAGTATTCTCAAAGAGAATTAAGCTTGTTCTATTCCTATTATCAATTATCACCGTGTTTTATGCAGGTTATTCGTACCAGGCCTCATTTACAGTAAACGCTTCTGTTGTCTATACTTTAAGCTACGTTTTCGTATTCTTTGTATCGCCCATTTTCAGTATTATTCTATTCAGGGAGGTCGGCAGATACATTGCCTTCAAGACAGAAGGAATGCATTATTCACTCCCCATTCTGATACCGGATCCAATTGGCCTTGGAACAATGGGGTCCATAATAAGCCAGTCACAGCCGTTTCTTTCAAAAAGGGCAATGCTGAAATCCGGCCTGTATCCTTTAATTCTAGGTTTTTCACTTTCGACTCTCTTCCTTATCATGGGTATTTTCCTGATACCAACCTCATCACATTTATTGATTCCTGTGAATTCTCCGGTGACAAAGCTTAGTCTTCCAATAATATTTTCACTGATATTTTTCAGGTTTACACCGGAGACTGTAGCACTTAACCTGTTATCCTACGCTGGCTGGGTAGGAATCGTAATAAACGCATTCAATGCATTTCCTCTTGGGTACTTAGATGGCGGTCTGATCTTTTCATCTCTCGAACCTGATTATTCAAAATTTGCAGGTTATCTGTCCATAATTATAATTGCTGGCCTATCGTTTATTTACCCTTCGTGGTTTATCATTCTTGTATTTGCCATAGTACTCGGGATACAGGGCCCAACACCGCTTTACGCCCTCAGGTCCCTTAGCAGGAAAAGCAGGCTCGCAATCGTGCTCTCGATCTTTTTCGTGGTTGCAGGAATGGCCCCGATACCTGTCCATATAGTTCCGACAAACTTTGATATGCATATGAATCAGAACACTTACCTTATAACAAATGGTAGCCGTGAGAATATAACATTAAATATATCCCTTACAGATAGTTCAAGTTCTATAATCGTCCCTGCCTTTAATATTAATCCTGCAATGTCCTTCACTGTTTTTTCAAATTCACCCTCAATATATCCTGGAAAAACATCCAGTTTTCTGCTGGCTCTTAGCACATATTCTATTACCTCAACGGGGATCCATAATTACACAATATCAGCTTATTCAGGTACTTCAGTAATTAAATGCAATTTTATGATCATGGAAATTAATTCAAGCACAGATCTCTCTTTCTCTAACTCAAATCCACTTATTAAGAATGGAAAGCCCGGTTCGCCCATAAATGTCACATTTCTTTACAGTTCAATTGGAGAAGAAAATATCACGCTTTATTCGATAGCGCCCGATAATTTCAATTACACAATTAAGCTGGAAAACCTTACGCTGGCATATTCCGGATCTGCTGAGATACTCTCGAAGCCATTCAGCGCCAATTCCGGAGTGCCGATATCTGTTTCACTGCTTTCCTATGAGAGGGTCAAGGACTGGGAATTAGTTGCGATGATTCACAACTTTGATGGTGCAGTAGCAATTATAACTTTAATATAGGTAATATCCATGAAAATGGCATTCTTCATTAATCCAGCAGCAGGCTCTGGCTTCTTTCTCAACCAGAAGGATTCAAAATCCGATTATATCTCAAAGCAGAAATCGCCGGTGGCAATAGAAGCCGGAAACGCCTTCCTCAAGCAACTGGATCCATCAAAGCTGGAGATAGTGACCCCGAAGGGAATAATGGGGTCGAGATCACTGGAACATAATGGGCTAAAGCCAGTTATGGAGATTGAGGTTGCCATGGATAATACAACGGTTGATGATACAGTAAAATTCATAAAGTCCATTAATAGAATGAATGTCGAGTTACTGGTATTTGTCGGAGGTGACGGCACAGCCAAGGACATACTTGAAATCATAGACAGGAAGATTCCGGTTCTTGGCGTTCCGTCAGGGCTGAAGATGTACAGTGGTATTTTTGCGATAACTCCACAAAGAGCAGCGGCTGTTGTAGATGCGTTCTCCAGTGGATCGGCGCAGGTTGAGCCTTCGGATATTTTGGATTTGGATCGGGACGGGAAAATTAAGCAGTATGGAACCCTGCTGAAACCATCAAGTGAATGGGTTGTGCCATCAGGCAAGACCGAATATCTCGCTTCTGACCCCTCTGACATTATCGACTTCATATTCGATTATCTTGATGATGACTGCACCTACATAATTGGAACTGGGGGTACCTGCAAAAAGATCATGCTGAGAATGGGGATCGAATCAGATCCCCTGGCTATAGATATAGTAAGAAGACGGAAACTGATAAAATCTGACGCCAGTGAAGATGACCTGCTCGCCCTATCAGATAAATGCATAAAAATAATTATTTCACCTCTTGGAGGGCAGAACTTTCTACTTGGTCATGGAAACAGGCAGATTACTAAGAGAGTCCTGGAAAAAGTAGGTTTTTCAAACATTATCATTATTTCTGCTCCGGAAAAAATAGAGTATACCGACAGACTCTTCATAGATGTTGGAAATGCTGAATTACCAGGCTACGTGAAGGTCTTAACCGGTTATGGAAAATACAGGATGATGAAAATAGTGCAATAGCTGGCACAGATGCCCTCAAGTATAATAAATAAAACTTTTAAGGTTCCTTGCCTTTGACCTTGAAGGAAAAGGAATGGAAAGTTCGAACCATGGTAATACATTCGCGGATCTATCTCGATTCATGAGAAGATCGCCAAAACTTGTATCATATGTGATTCCTCTCCTGATTTTTCTATCCCTTGATTATATCGTTACCGGAAAAATGCTTTACATATTATTGACCATACTTCTACCACTTGCACTGGTTATAATTTTTGACAAGATGTTCATCGCAGCAACACATTTTTATTTTCCAACCAGAAGGGTCTTCTTCCAGGATTTCATGAACTTCTTTATCGCAGGGGTTTATTTCCTGATATTATCGCTGCTGTTTCCCCATATGCCTTTTGTATTTAGCGCAGTAATTGCAGCCACATCGACTGCCTTGATGCGTTCGATGGTCTTCTTTGTTTACTATACTGAGAGGCCACAGTATCTGATCCTGCCCTCGATGCTGTACACAATATCAACACTGATGCCTGCCCTCGTTCTGATGCCGTCGGCCAACCTCCTCATTGATGCAGTAATATCTTCCCTTATCTTCACGGCTGGGGGAATATCTTTTGCATATTTTCCCATAAGGAGATTCACTAAGGAATTTGGGCAGAGTCCTATCTCAATACTTAACTTCTTCCTGAATATACATTCCAAATCAGACATAGAAACGGGTAACATGTTTTTTTCAAAACTTTACGGAAACAAGCGAACTGTTCCAGTAAAGATTGTAAGCATTGAGAATATGAATCACGCGAGAAAAGTACTCATGGTATTCCCATACGTTCACCCTGGACCGTTTGGGTCTATTGGAACCAGCAACCTCCCAGCGAAGCTCCAGGAGAGACTGGCTGATCTTTCCACGGATGTCATGGTATTCCACACCTCGACCACCAACAGTAACAACAGTGCTTCAGATGCTGATGTTGATACCATTGCTCGGGGTGTCAGGAGCGGATTGGAAAATCTTGCGTATACGGATGTTTGCGCAAAAATTAAGAAGATGAACAGCGGCAAAATTTCTGTTTCCATGATAAGAATGGGGAATTTCGGAATAGGATCCTTAATCCCGGAGAGAGAAAAATTTGATGACGTCAGCCTCACCGAGGGTCTTAAAATAACGGAACGCTTGAAACAGTCTGGCGCCGAGGATTTTATTGTGGTAGACGCTCAGAATCATTTCTCGCATGGTGCAAGTGCACTGAGCGATTGTTCCCTTCATTCGAAAACGTTTGAACGGGAATTCGTCAAGAATGAACCTAAGAACAGGATAATTAGTGGGTATTCCAGAGTTGAAGGTGTGAGTCCTGGGCTTGGGCCAATGGGCATTCAATGCATAGTTTTCAGCAACCAGGGAAAGTACCAGGCAATTGTTCTTACTGATTCAAACAATATAAAGGACGAGGTTATGGGGCTTGCAGAAAAGAAGGTTGATGGACTTGTCTCCTATCTTGATATTTTTACGACAGACAATCACTATGTGAATCAGGGCACCCTTGACATGAACCCACTCGGGGAGAGGGACGATAATGAATACGTTTCTGATCTAATAAGGGAATCTGTCGAAAAGGCTATTTCCAGCTGTGAAGAATGTGTTGCTGGTGAAGCCTCGACTGACGTAACGGTTTCAATGGGAGAGGAAAACATGTTTGAAAAACTTTTAACCAGTGTCTTCAGCTCTCTCAAGGGGGCAAAATATTCAATTGTCGGTATTGTGGCTGTGACAGTGATATCATCGTTTCTGGTATTCAGCTTGCACCCTTAGAATCCCCGCTGAAAATTCTATCTATAAGTACGGGATTTCCAGAAGACATGATTATGTCCAGAAGACAATAAGAAACCATTGTCTGTACGACGGGAAGTGCACGGATTGCAATGCATGGATCATGTCTTCCCTTGATCTTCAGCGAAACGGGTTCATGAGTGTGAAGGTCGACGGTCTCGACCTCTTTCCTGATTGAAGAGGTTGGCTTAACAGCGATCCTTAATGTAATCGGCATTCCATTGCTTATTCCACCAAGTATACCTCCATTATGGTTGCTCGTGGTGATAAATCTGTTATTTCTGAACTGGATCCTGTCCTGCACTTCACTACCCTTCATGGATGACATTGCAAAACCGCTACCGAATTCTATCCCCTTGACTGCAGGTATAGAAAAGATTGCATGGGACAATACGGATTCAATGGAGTCAAAAAATGGTTCTCCTATGCCGGGCGGGATGTTTTCAACACTTACGCTTATGACACCCCCAACGCTATCTCCCTCCGACTGGAGATTTCTGATACAGGACTGCGCCTTGCTGTCTGCATCACGATCAGGCATTCTTGTTTTAAATCCATACGCTTCAAAAGGGCTGCCTGAAACCTTATCCGTCCTGATATTACCAATAGAGCTTACCCATGCGTTCACAAGAATGCCGTTTCTTGACAATATATCGGTGCAGATGGAGCCAGCCGCAACGATCGGGGCAGTCATTCTTCCCGAAAAAAAACCCCCGCCAGAGTAATTTCTGAATTCCCCGTATTTTAGGAAAGAGGTAAGATCAGCATGCCCCGGTCTCGGGCTGTCCTTAATATCAGAATAATGATTGCTTATTGCATCAGTATTTCTGATAATAACTGTAACTGGCCCCCCATCTGTGTGTCTGTCGATAGATCCAGAAACAATTTCAGGCAGGTCCTGCTCCTTTCTCTGAGTTGTAATGTCACTCTGTGCAGGGCGCCTCAAATCAAGCCATCTTTGCATGTTTTCGTTGTCTATTAAGATGCCAGACGGGAGTCCGTCAAGTATAGCGCCAACGAGTTCCCCATGAGATGAGCCGAAAATAGTGAGTTTTAATCTCGAGCCTAGAGTGAATGCCACGGTTCTTCATGCTAATGGAATATAAAATGTTGCCATTTCCTTGCTCCCGCGACATGAAGGTTCCTTTCAGTCATGATAAGATAAGGCAAACACACTAATTGTTTAAGTGCACGAGAGAAATCGGGGATATTAGGAAATGTAAGAAAAGACTATAAGAAACTATTAATTCCTATTTTGACTATGGTATCCGTGGATGAAGTCTCTGAAGATGTTGACGAGTGGGTAACTAAATTAAACATAAAGAGCACGAAAGATGTTCAGATACCAAAGATCCTTTTTGATCAGGTAATAGGACAGGATGAAGCAGCTCAGGTTGTGAAGAAGGCAGCTATGCAGAAGAGGCATGTGCTGCTTATAGGGGACCCTGGGACAGGTAAGTCGATGCTTGCACAATCCATGGTTGATTTCCTTCCTAAAGAAGAGCTGGAGGATATAGTTGTCTTTCCCAATCCTGAGGATAATAATAAGCCAAAAATTAAAACATATCCGGCCGGCAGGGGAAAAGAGATAGTCCGCCAGTACCAGATGAGAGCTGAACGCGAAAAAAGGGACAAGTCAAGGGGAATACTTTTCATAATTATCTCTGTGTTTCTCTTCGGTCTTATAATATTCATATTCGATCATGATTTCACAGTCATTTTCCTTGCAATAATGGCCGCTGCATTCATTTACCTCATACTTGCACTTAATCCGGCATTCAGGAATGAAAAAGCCCTTATCCCTAAGATTCTGGTTCAGCACAACCCCAATGAAAAACCTCCATTCATAGATTCTACTGGGGCCCACAGTGGTGCACTCCTTGGTGATGTAAGACACGATCCTTTCCAGTCTGGTGGTCTTGAGACCCCGTCTCATGATAGAGTGGAAGCGGGGAACATACACAAGGCACATAAGGGAGTCCTGTTCATAGATGAAATGAATCTTCTGAGAATGGAGAGCCAGCAGGCTCTTCTGACAGCAATGCAGGAAAAGAAGTATTCAATTTCCGGGCAAAGCGAGAGAAGCGCTGGTGCTATGGTCCAGACCGAACCAGTCCCGTGTGACTTTATTCTGGTGGCGGCTGGCAACCTTGACGCTGTACAGGCAATTCATCCCGCACTCAGGTCAAGAATCAGGGGCTATGGCTACGAGGTATATGTGAACAATACAATTGACGATAATGACGAAAACCGCAAAAAGATCGTTCAGTTTATTGCTCAGGAAATTGCAAAGGACAAAAAGATTCCAGACTTTGACCTCAGTGCGATATCAGAGATTATAAAGGAGGCACAGAGGAGAGCTGGTAGAAAAGGCAAACTCACTCTCAGATTAAGGGAGCTTGGCGGCCTAATCCGTGTTGCGGGAGACATTGCGATTACAGATAAAATACCAATTGTATCAGCAGACCAGGTGATAAATGCCAGAACACTGAGTAAACCGCTTGAGCAGCAGGTTGCAGATAGATCAATTGAGGTCAGGAAAAGCTATAAGACATTCCTTACCGAGGGTGGAATGATCGGGAGTGTTAACGGACTTGCAGTCGTTGGTGCAAATAACGGGATGGCTGATTATACGGGAATAGTTATGCCAATTGTTGCTGAGGTCACCCCTGCACTCCGAAAAGGCCAGGGAACAGTCATTGCAACAGGTAACCTTGGAAAGATTGCTAAGGAAGCTGTTACCAATGTTTCTGCAGTGATCAAGAAAATAAGCGGTGCCGATATTTCAGATATGGATATTCATATACAGTTCATAGGAACATACGACGGTGTGGAAGGGGATTCCGCAAGCATATCAATTGCGACGGCGATAATTTCAGCAATTGAGCAATTGCCTGTTGACCAGAGCGCAGCCATGACGGGATCTATAAGCGTCAGGGGGAATGTTCTGCCAGTTGGCGGGGTTGC
>JAJZLW010000108.1 GCA_021850505.1 Thermoplasmata archaeon | reverse complement strand
CTCAAAGAATAAATATTAATGAAACATAAGCCGGAAGTTAGCTGGGATAGCCTAGCCTGGTAAGGCGCAGGTCTGGAAAGCCTGTGCTCTCGTAGCTCGGGAGTTCGAATCTCCCTCCCAGCGTATTTACAGGTAAAATAACATTTGAAGCAAAACATAATCGACCTCTTAACAAATCTTATTGACCTAAACAATGTATTGTATCAGTCCATATTCTTAAAAACCTGTATTTATTTTAACCTAAAACAGAAGTGAAAATGATTTAAAAATGGTAATGTTAACAATAATTTTTTGCCTGCACCCGTAATCAGGTTTTCATAATCGCGCCGAGGAATATCAGCAGGCCTATGACCACTCCAATGACAGCAGCTATAACGTAGAAGAATGTTGGAATAACGACTTCCTGAAGAATGCCATTTGTCAGTTTAAAGACATCATGAGCAGTGAATATAGTGACAAGACCCACAATTAACCCGACTACCAGCAAAATCGAACCCACGGCCCTGCTTTTACCGCTTCCAAAATAAGCCGTAAGTATCCCGAGTATCACAAGGGATATTGCCAAAAGAGCTAGCAAGATCGCAAAGAATACATTCCACTGCCAAGAAAAGTCAGTAACCATTTTTCATCCCCTATATCTTGATTCCCGTAAGTGTCTTAGTGTCTATAACACCTTCTATTGTCCTAATCTTTTCAATAACTATCTTGCCAAGTTCACTGAAGTCACTGGCATCAATTTTGACGATTAAATCGTATTCGCCAAAAAGCGGATGGGCCTCCACAACATATTTTATTGATGAAATCTTGTTGTAGACCTCCATCTCCTTTCCAGGGACAGTGCTTACAAGAACAAATGCGACTGACACATTACTTCAATTTCAGATACTTAGTAAATTAATAAATCTTTTCCCTCATTCCTTTTTTAAATCAAGCATAATCTTGCTCAAGAGATCCTGATGCAATACATACTCCTGCTTCCCTGAATCCATGTGCTTCCAGGTGTAGGAATTTTCTTCGATCTCTTTCTGACCAATTATTATTGCATCCGAACATCCCAGCCTGTTAGCTTCCTTCATCTGAGCACTGAACTGTTTTTCAGAAGTGTCGAAGGAACATATTATGCCTAGAGATCTTATTTGCTTTGTGATCTCTACAGCCTTTTCAATGTATTCACCTGATGTAACAGCAACAAAAAACGTCCTCGGCTTTTTTTGCGTTAATGTACCAGTTTCCTTCATCAGCATTTCAAGAATCAGGTCCCCCATGCCGAATCCCACTGCAGGAATATTCTGTCCCGAATAGAGGTTAGCGAGATCATCGTAGCGGCCACCGCCAAGAATTGATCTGTATTTTCTTTTGTTGTCAAAGGCTTCAAACACCACCCCGGTGTAATAGGCAAGCCCGCGCACAACCGAAAGATCAACGTAAAAGGTACCATTCGAATATTTTTTCAGAATCCTTAAAAGATCAAGAAACCTGTTAACTGCTGCCCTATCAGTCCTTTCAGATATAGAATCAGTGAAAAAATCGTGAGCCTGATCAATGGGAATTTGCCTGTCAAGATATTCTACCAGTGACTTGACATCATCTCCTGAAAGGCCTATCTCTTTCATTTTGGCAATAAATTCATCAGCGTTAATTTTCCTGTATTTATCAATAACCGCAAATGCCCTGGAGGTATCAGTTATGTTATAACTTCTAAGAAGGCTGTCCATAATTAACCTGTCGTTCAGCAAGATCCTGTACTGACCGTTAAGGTCTAATTTATCGAGTATAGATGCAGCAAGTCCGATGACCTCAGCATCGGCCAGAGGAGTATTTGGACCAAATATGTCCGCATTGAGCTGATAGAATTCCCTCTGTCTTCCCGACTGAGGTTCCTCATATCTCCAGAACTTCTGGAAACTGTACCATTTAACCGGTCTCGAGATATCTTTTCTGGAAGTCAGCATTCTTACCACAGTTGGCGTTGCTTCCGGAGTCAGTGAAATCTCACGGCCAGAACGATCCCTGAAAGAGAAACACTGAGATACGAGCTCATCGCCGGATTTTGTCCTGTACAGGTCCAACGATTCAACACTGGGCATCTCAATTTTACTGAAACCAAAAAGCTCCGCAAGATTTTCAGATACGGTGAATATCTTCTTCCTTGGTTCAGCTTCGTCCGGATATATATCGCGAAAACCCCTGACCTTTTCAATAGCCACGGATCCTTAATACTTAAAGCGAAATAAATGATTTTGTTGATTATTGCCTTTCCGGAATTCAAAATCTCCTATATTTATCGAATGCACCTTATAGACAGCCAGATTTTCCGCAGCCAATTAAAAGCGTTAATATCAGGCATTACATACCCCTGCGAACTACGAAGATAAATACTTTTTTTGGCCCCCTACTTGCAATCTTTGCAGCCTTTGTATGGGCGACTTATTACAGTTTTATTTTTTTTGCAAGATCATACTCGGAATTAATGATATTTTCAATTCCATCGCTAGCGGGATCACTTATTTTTATCATACCTGGTTTTATCGTCAAAAGGAACCTGAATTTCCTGTTTATTAGAATAGTGCTTTTAACCGGTCTCTTCTACTTTGCTGAGCAATTTCTTATAATTCTGTCTGCGGAAATGAACGGTTCAGTGATAACATCGCTCTTTATTTTGTTCGGGGATGCCATAATTTCTCCTTTGTTCGCAGTATTACTAAGAATCAACACACGTGAAATTAAATATGGAATTTTTTTAATTTCAATGATCATCATGCTCTTTGCAACCTCACTTGTCATCAGTTATGGCAATTCAATTAAAATTCCAGGTGAAACTGGTATTTTGTTATTATTAGGCGTTGCAGGGTCTGTCCCTCTTTTATTCTTAACTTTGAACAAATCAATAGAAACAATCGGAACAACAGAAGCGCTAGCCGGTACTTTTTTCTGGCCGGGTCTTGTGACTATTGTTTTGTCTCTTGCAGTCGGACCTATACCAACACAATCAGATACACTTATTCCTGCGTTATCCCTGATTCTTACAGGAATCACTTCCATGGGTTTGGCATATATATTGTTCTTTAAATCGGCAAGGATTAGCAGTTTTTCAATCGCATCCGTTATGCAGTCATTCATTCCTGTTTTTACTCTATTGACAGTCCATTTCACTGAAGGAATAGCGATTTCAACTTTTTCAATTTCGATGATAATTATTGCAAGCTTCGGTGCTTCGATCTCGGTCCTTTCGATCAGAGAACATTAGAGCAGAAGGTTTCAATCAAATATTTAAGGCAAAAGAGGATGCATTGCAATGGCACTGAACATCGGTGATGATGCACCTGATTTTGAGGCACCAGATGAAAACGGAAACAAAATAAAGCTTTCTGAATTTAAAGGCAAGACAAACGTTGTGCTGTATTTTTACCCAAAGGCTGAGACCCCAGGCTGTACAGCTGAAGCAAAATGTTTCAGAGATAACTGGGATTCAATCAAGCAGTTAGGGGCTGTAGTGCTTGGAATAAGCTCTGACACAGAGGAGAAGCAAAAATCATTCAAGGATCACCACAAGCTCCAGTTCACGCTGTTAAGCGACAGGGACAGGAAGATCAGGGACGCATATGGTGCAAAAGGCCTTCTCATTCCTGCTAGAATAACATTCATCATTGACATGCAGGGCAAAATCCGTGGCATTCACAACTCTCAGATGGATCCGAAAGGCCATATTGATTTCGCAATTGAAAAACTGAAAACTCTGGCACCTGCCCCGGCAGGTAACACTGCAAACTGAGTATCCCTGCCAAATACATGAAATCGTGAGCAGCGACTGCGATTGATATGTTAAAACAAACACTTTCCGTCGATATCGGAGGCACTTTCACTGATATAGTCTTAATGCAGGGCAACAGGATCAAAAAGGCATTTAAAATTCCAACATCTGTCCATGCACCAGCCGATGCGGTGATTGAAGGTCTGCGATCAGCAGGGATCAACAACATTGATGAGGTAATACATGCAACCACTATTGCAACAAACTCAATACTTGGGCAATATAATCTGGAACTTGCAAAAACCGCTTTACTGACAACTTACGGATTTGCGGATGTGATTGAGATCGGAAGGCAGAACAGGCCTTCCATTTATGATCTAAGATTCAGGAAACCGGTGGCATTGGTACCCAGAAAGCTTCGGTACGAAGTTGATGAACGCATGGATGCCGATGGGAATGTGATCAAGAAGGTAAATGATAAGGCTCTTGAAAAAATTGCCCGGGATATCTCTACGCAAAATATTGAAGCCATTGCTGTAAGCTTCCTGCACTCTTATATCAACCCGGGAAACGAGATCCATGCAGGAAATATTCTAAGAAGGAAGTTTAAACACATTACACTGTCATCAGAAGTATCACCCGAACCAAGGGAATTTGAGCGCACATCAACCGCAGTCATAAATGCTGCGTTATCTCCAATCATGACAGGTTACCTGAACAACCTGTCCATGGGTATGGCCAATTTTGGATGCAGGCAGATAACCATGATGGCCAATTCGGGAGGCCTCATCAGACTGAATGATGCTGTTGAAAAACCGATAAAGATAATAGAATCTGGACCGACGGCTGGGGTGATAGCTGCAAACGAATTTGCCAGGGCTGCTGGAGACAGAAACGTAATTAGTTTTGACATGGGCGGAACAACCGCAAAGGCAAGCGCAATAGTTGGAAACATGATTGGAACAACATCAGAATACGAGGTCGGTGGATCATCGAATCATGGAAGGATGATAAAGGGATCAGGTTACCCCGTCAGGACACAGTTTGTGGATATTGCAGAGGTATCTGCTGGAGGAGGTACCATTATCTGGAAGGATAATGCAGGAAGCCTCAACATTGGCCCGCAAAGCGCTGGGTCTGATCCCGGTCCTGCCTGTTATGGCCTAGGAGGAAAACTACCCACTATTACAGACGCCAACCTGGTGCTGGGCTATATCAGCAGGGAAATCCCTGGACGAAGTATAAGACTGGACACAGAAAAATCGATCCAGTCACTTTCGTTGCTTGGGGATCCAGTCAGGATTGCGGAGAAATCTATTTCACTTGCAGATCTTGAAATGGCAAGGGCAATCCGTCTTGTCACTTACGAGCGTGGCCTTGATCCAGAGGGTTTTGTACTATATGCGTTTGGTGGAGCCGGACCGCAACATGCTGCAAGAGTGGCAGAGCTGCTTGGCTCAACTGAAGTAATCATTCCAACCAACCCGGCGGAATTCAGTGCAATCGGGTTAGTTGAAGCAGACTGGAAGTTCGAAGAAACTGTCGCATTTCCTTCTGATCTAAAAGCAGATTATGATAGACTTTCATCAAAGATGCGTGAGATTGGATCTGAAATTGTTATTTCATCCAGCGCCGATTGCAGGTACAAAGGCCAGGGCACAGATCTATCTGTGCAGGTCAATTCATTTTCAGAGGAAAAGATAAGGCAGGACTTTGAGTCACTTCACATGTCAACGTATGGGTTCACTCTTCAACGTGAGGTAGAGATATCAGTGCTGCGTGTCACAGGCACTGTGCCGAGAAATAAGCCTGAATTTGAAATTTTAGATGTGGGAAAAAAGGAACCATACAACAGGAAGGCGCGTGATTCTGGCAGATGGCATTCATTTCCAGTCTATTCGAGGGATTCACTCCATCCTGGATTCAGCATAAAGGGACCCGCAATGATTGACGAACCCGGAACGTCAACACTTATTCCGGAAGGATGGTCTTCCAAGGTCGGCACACATGGTGAGATAAGGATGGTGCTTAACAAGTGATAAAAGACTGGGAACTGATAGGCAAAGCCTCCCAATTCATAGCGGAGGAGATGGGCATTTCGCTAAAGCGAACTGCAATTTCACCAAACATAAAGGAAAGGATGGATCACAGCTGCGCCATTTTAGATAAATCAGGCAGAATAGTTGCTCAGGCTGAACATATACCTGTTCATCTTGGTTCATTCAAGATAGGTTCGACGAACTTGTTACAGTGGATAAGCTCAAATCGCATTGAACTGTCCGATGGAGATATGATCCTCACAAATGATCCCTACATCACGGGAACGCACCTGAACGATGTAATGCTGTTGGCGCCGGTGCATCATGAAGATTCGATATGTGCTTATGTTGTGAATAAAGCCCACATTGTTGATGTTGGCGGTCCTGTATTTGGGAGCCTGAATCCAAACGCAAAAAACCTGTACCAGGAGGGCGTTATAATACCACCTGTAAAACTTGTAAAAAGTGGAAAAATAGACGACGAGATTTTCTCAATCATCCTTTCCAATTTCAAGGAACCATCAGCGGCGTCAGGCGACATAAATGCACAGATTGCTGCAAACGGTGCTGGAATCGCTAGAATCAGGGAGATATTGGTGGAATATGGCGCGAACGCAGTTCTGTCCGGATGGAATGAAACTATAAAGCATTCAAGAAAACTTGCCATGTTAGCGATATCAGGATGGAAACATGGTTCTTTTTATGCAACTGATATACTTGAGGCAGGTAATTCCCCAATATTTTTGAAACTTCGTCTGGATATCTCAAATAAAGGAATTATTGCAGACTTCTCCGGCAGTTCAACCGAATTGGAATTGCCCATTAATGCAGTGAAAGGAGTGACATTCTCTGCTGCAGCGTATGCCGTTAGGAGTGCAATTAACAGTGAAATTCCCACAAACGACGGGCTTTATTCGATTCTGAAGGTTTATGCCCCCGAAGGATCCCTCCTCAATCCGGAGAGACCATATCCAGTCTCTGGAGGAAACGTTGAGACAACCCAGAGAATAGCGGATGTAGTCCATCATGCACTTAGCGAAAGCACCGGTACTGTAATACCTTCTGCTTCATCAGGAACCATGTTCAATGTGATGATGGGAGGACCGAGAGGACATGGAAAATTCTGGTCCTATTATGAAACAATAGGGGGTGGGAACGGTGCAGGAAAAGGCAGAAACGGCGAATCTGGTGTGCACAGCAATATGACAAATACCATGAATACACCGATTGAGGTGGCAGAGCGTGAATACCCAATCTTTTTCACTGCATACAGGATCAGGAAAAACAGTGGTGGTGCCGGCACCTGGAAGGGAGGCGATGGCATCATGCGTTCCTTCATTGCAAAGGAAGCATGCGCAATATCCATACTTGCAGACAGGTTTGTAAACCCGCCTTATGCACTTGCTGGAGGTAAGAGCGGTAAAACCGGTAAGGTTTATATTATCCACAGAAACAAAAGAAAAAGATATCCAAGCAAGTTTACAGCGGACCTGTCTCCAGGGGACGAGGTCATAATACTCACACCAGGAGGATCTGGTTATGGCAGGAGTAGAAATATCACCCCTGATTTTAATACGAATAAAAAATCCAAAGGAAAAAAAGATTTTTAGAAACCAACTTCTGCCTGAATTCAGAATTAAAATTACTGAAACTGTAAAATGAGATCAGATTCTGGATTATCACGAATCCAGATTATGTTATTGCATGCTTTTTATCTTCGATGTTGCCAGTTTCTCTATATTTTCAATCACTGATCTTTCATTTGTCAACATGACTTTTTCTCTGTCAATACCCAACCTTTCCCAGTATTTTTTGAAGAAATATTGCAAATTGAAACTGTCCGGGCTCATATAGTTAAGGTTGGACTTGACCCATACTGCCATATTTCTCGCCTCTTCATCCGGATTTTGTTCTATTCTATGCAGTACACTGTTCCCGTTACCCGTCTTTAACAGTTCAGTCTTGCTCGAACCTGTGCTGTCGTCCTTTGCAGATGAAAATACATGCATTATACCTTCGTGCAGGTAACCCAGTTTTTCTGGAATTGAGTTTTCATCACCGTCGCCTGAACCAGCACGATTGGCGTAA
>JAJZLW010000109.1 GCA_021850505.1 Thermoplasmata archaeon | reverse complement strand
ATAACCGATATTTTTAATAATCTCATCTCTTTTAACTATATATGAGACCAAAGAGTTTTGAATATCACAGACCAGAAACGCTAAAAGAGGCTTCAGAGATACTTTATTCAAACGAGGATGCGAAGGCCCTGGCTGGTGGCCAGAGTCTCATTCCACTGATGAAGCTCAGGATCTATTCCCCTGAACATATCGTATCGCTATCAAGGATCAAGGAGATAAACCAGAAAATCAGTCTCTTAAAGGATTCCCTCGAGATAGGCGCCATGGCCACTCACGATATGCTTGCCACAACTGATTCTGTCAGGAATAATTTCCCTCTCCTGTCCACCGCTGCGGCCAAGATCGCGGACCAGCAGATAAGAAACCTCGGCACAATAGGTGGAAATATTGCCCATGGGGATCCTTCCGCAAATCTTGCCTCCGCCCTCCTATCATCTGATACAGAGGTAATGGTTTACGGCCAGGACGGTAAAAAAACAATTCCAATAAATGGCTTTTTCCAGGATTTGTTTACCACTTCGCTTGAGCCTGGAGACATAGTTACGGGTTTCAGGATTAGTTTGAAACCAGGTTACAGGCAGAGTTTCCTTAAAATTTCGAAATCAGACACAGCATTTCCGATTGCATTTGTTGCCTCCAACCTCAAAGTAGAAAGCAGATTCGTTGAGGATGCGAGGATATCATTGGGCGTTGCAGGTCCAGTTCCCATGAGGGCTGAGAAAGCAGAGAAGTTCCTTGTCAAGAAGGAACTTAATCCCGAAAACATTTCAAAGGCTGCGAAGCTGGCGGTGGATGGTACAGAGCCGCCTGATGATATACATGCATCTACAGAATATAGAAGGCATCTTCTGGAGGTCCTGGTAAAGAGAACTCTGGAAGAAATATCTACTGGAGGGAAGAAGTGATTAATATGACTGGAAAGCAATTGGTTAAAATAGAGATAAACGGAAAGAAGTACGAGTCGGATGTTGAGCCAAGGATGCTTCTTGTTGATTTCATCAGAATGGTGGCAAAACTCAAGGGTACCCATATCGGATGCGATACGACAAGTTGCGGCGCCTGCACTGTAATACTTGATGGCAAGTCCGTCAAGTCATGCACCGTCTTTGCAGTGGAGGCTGACGGCAAAAAGATATCCACAGTTGAGGGGCTCGCACATGATGGAACAATCAATGCACTTCAGAACGCGTTCTGGGAGAACCATGCACTGCAGTGCGGATACTGCACACCAGGAATGCTGATGTCAGCCACTTTTCTTCTGAACAGAAATCCCCATCCATCAGAAGATGAGATCAGGGAGGGTATTTCTGGTAACATATGCAGATGCACCGGATATCTCAGCATAATCAAGGCAATATCTGATGCCTCAAAAAAAATAGGTAAGAAAGAGGTGCAATAAATGAAGCAGGTGCTTGAATCAGATCTTGAGGCATCGGATCGTTTCATAGGTAAACCTATAAAGATAAAGGAAGACCTTATAGCAATAAGGGGAAAGGGTACCTACGTGGATGATTATGAGATCCCGGGCACTTTGTATCTGTCATACGCCACTTCAACATATGGACATGCGAAGATTAAGCACATAGATGTTTCCAGGGCAAAGAAGCTGGAAGGTGTTGTGGATATCATAACAGGAGAGGAACTTGAGAAGAACATTGCACCATTTATGCAGATTGCACTGCCACCATCAGGCGATCTCAAAGATTACCCGCTTGCTGTCGGCAAGGTCAGATACTACGGTGAGCCCGTAGTCGCAGTCGTTGCCACTGACCCGTACGTTGCGGAGGATGCAGCAGAACTTATTGAAATAACCTATGAGCCTCTTCCGGTTGTACTCGATGGTGAGAAATCACTGGAAAAAGGTGCGCCACTTGTCCATGAGAATGTCGGTTCGAACCTTGTTTGGAGAGGGGTCTGGGATCTGGGTAATGTGAACGAGGCTTTCAAAAAAGCGGATGTTGTCGTTGAGGATACAGTCAAGAATCACCGTTATGCCTCGGTTCCTCTTGAAACCAGTGCAGTCCTTGCTCTATATAACGAAACGCATGACGTCATCGAGGTGTACAGTGTAAACCAGATGCCAATGTTCTCCCTTCCGCTCATCTGCGGATCACTCAAGATTCCACCTTCGAAGTTCAGAATGATAGTGCCACCGAATGTAGGAGGTGCTTTTGGTGGCAAGATAATTAATTACACACACATCACCCTGCTCTCATACATCGCAAGAAAGATCAGGAGACCTGTCAAGTACGTTGAGACGAGAACAGAAAACATAATGTCCGGCACCCACAACAATGAAAGAACATATCATGTTTCAATTGCAGTAAAGAAGGATGGAAAGGTTGTTGGCGTGAAGATGAAAGCCATAGACAACTGCGGTGCGTATACAAGATATGAACCAGCCGGCGCTGTCATATGGTCACAGGTCACTCCTGGCATTTACGATATCCCTGATATCTACGTTGAATTCCTGCAGGTTCTTTCAAATAAGGGACCAACCGGTCCGGTGAGGGGTTATTCCCGTCTGCAGCATAACTTCATGTGGGAGAGGATGATGGATATAGTCTCGAGGAAACTGAATCTGGATCCAACTGATGTCAGGAGGAAGAATCTTATCAGAAAGGATCAGATGCCCTATGTCGGGCCTTCTGGGACCATATACGATGGAGGAGATTATTTCAAATCTTTTGACATGCTGATGGACAAGCTTGAATACAAGAAATGGAGGGGAGTCCAGTTAGAGGAAAGAAAGAAGGGGCACCTCATAGGAATCGGCTTCTCTGCAGTTATTGACTCAGGCGCAAACAACTTTTCACAGGTAAAAATAATAAACCCATATTTCCCGGTTTCCGGTAATTCTGAAACCGGGATGGTGATGATAAACCAGTTTGGTGAGATTGTTTGCAGAAGCGGTACAACTGACCAGGGCCAGTCACATGCAACAACATTTGCACAGATAGTTGCTGAGGTATTGAGCACAGACCCGCAGAACATTACATACCAGACAGGCTTTGATTCAATAAGCAACATCTGGGCTGCACATTCCGGTGCCTATGCAAGCAGGAGCGCGGTGCTTGCCGGAACAGCTCTGTTCATGGCAGCAGGGGAACTGAAGAACAAACTGAAAATCATAGCGGCACATCTTCTCAGTGAACGTGAATCTGACATGATCGTAGAGAACTCAGAGGTAAAAAGCAGTGTCACTGGAAAAAAGGTCTCTTTCGCTGATATTGCATCGGTTGCCTGGAGTGATGTAATGCGCCTGCCGAAGGATGTTCAACCCGGCCTTATGAGCTATTATGTCTACAGCCCTGACTTCACTAAAAATATGCCTGACAAGAGTAACAGAATAAACAACACACTGACCTATTCTTATTCAATGCATGGAACCGTAGTTGAGGTAGACCCAGAAACATTCCAGGTCAACATATTGAAGCATGTCGTCGTTTCAGATCCTGGCAGAATGATCAACCCGCTTGTTGTCGAAGGCCAGGAAAATGGTGCAACAATGCATGGAATGAGTGCTGCTTTGCTTGAGGAACTTGTCTACGATGACGATGGAATGCTGATGAGTTCTAATTTCTGGGACTACAATGTGATGGATGCCAAGAAGATGCCACATATTGATGCGATCAACAACGTCACCCATTCGACGAGTTCATTGACTGGAGTCAGGGGGATCGGGGAAGGCGGCGGCGGACCTATTGGATCTATCGTCAATGCGACGGAGGATGCCGTGTACCATCTGGGTATTAGGTTAAATAAATCCCACATATCACCAAGCGAAATGTATGAAAAAAGAAAGGAGGTCAAAAAATGAAACTGGAAGGTTCTAAGGAAATAGCGAAGGATTTCGAGTCTGTCTGGGCTTTTGTCACGGATGCAAAAAACATGGCTGAATGCATGCCAGATGTAAAGGAGTACAAGATAGTTGACCCCACAACAATTGAGGCAAAGATCAAGGTCGGAGTGGGCTTCATCAAGGAAACGTTTGACAGCGTTGTGAAGTTTACACCTGACAGGGACAACAAGAAGATACTTATCGCTATGGATGCAAAAACAAAAAGCAACAGTGCGAATGTGAAAATAGATGTTTCTGTCAATGGCGATTCTTCGAAAACCTCATTGAAATGGAACGTTGATGCAATAATGGCAGGCAGGCTTGCAAGCATTGGTCAGAGATATATTTCGAAGGTTTCGGATAATATCATTGAAAAGGCATTTGGTTGCATGGCAAGCAAGCTGAGCGCGTGAAATTTCTTTATTTATATTGATATTTATTATAATTTCTTCTTCATTAAATTCTTATTCCAACCTTTGTTTTAACCGGTTTTTGGAGGTTTAAAAACGCAAAATTCTTAAGCATCCTACTTCATATAGCTGACAGGTAAAAATGACTGAAGAGAACAGCTCTACACCGGTGAAGAATGAAGAACCAGGAAAGAAGAAAACTGGATTCTCCAAGAAATACCTTGTATTTCTGGCCATAATAATTTATCTTGGCTGGGGATTGATTAACACAGACGGGAATCTTATTCTTATCCTGTCTCCACAGATAAACGCGGCTCTGCATTTGACCGATACTGAATATGGATATATCGTGTCGATTGGTTTCTTTGCAAGTTTCTTTCTGAGTCTTGTACTGGGGCCGATTGCTGATCGTCTTGGAAGAAGGTTTGTCCTGCAGTTTACAATGCTTGGGACAGCCTTCTTTTCCGTTTTCCAGTATTTCATATACAATTTCGCGTCCTGGTTTGGCATCAGGATAGGTGCTGGTGCATTCACTGGGGGAGAATGGGGCGCAGGCGGCACTGTCCTGACAGAGACAATAGGAAAAAGGTTCAGGGGTATTGTTCTTTCAATAATGCAGTCTGGATGGGTGTTTGGTTATGGTCTGGCAAGTCTGATAGCGCTCGTGGTTCTCTCTGTTTATGGTACTGCTGAGGGATGGAGGGTTGCGTTCCTGTTTGCCTTCCTACCTGCGATACTTGTTCTTGTTTTCAGGTACTACGTCAAGAACCCTGACAGATTCGAGCATGTCCAGAAATTGAGGAAGGCAAAGAAAGAGGGCAAGCATAAAGAGGTCCAGGAACTCGAAAAAATATATCCCGTCGATACCGAAAAAGCAGACAAGCCAACATATAAACAGCTTTTCAGCAAGGACCTTATAAGAGTAACTGTTGTCCTTGCCTTCTGGAATTTCATAACAACCGGCATTGCGATAACAAGCAACTCATTCCAGCCGACATATTTTGAGTTCGTCAGAAATTTCCCTGTTACTCAGGTTGTAACGCTCTTTACACTTGTATCTTTTGCAGGCATAATTGGATACATAGCAAACGGAATTTTGAATGACATAATAGGCGCAAAGCATTCTATCATAATATTCGCAACGCTTGAAGCAATCAGCCTTTATCTTGTGACCTTTGATTCTGGGCATAGTTTCACCGCTCTGGCTGTATTTTACGTTATGTTTTTCTTCACAGAAAACGGGCAGTTTGCTGGACTTATCCGGATGAATACAGAATCCTTCCCAACCAGAACGAGAGCGACAGGAGCAATCTGGGGAGCAGCCTTCTGGAGTTTAGGACAGGCGGTATGGACACTTATATTTGGTCAGGCGCTTTCCTCGATATCATTCAATGCAGCCTGGCTGTATCTTGAGATCATACCTGAATTCATTGCAATAGTGATTTTCTTCTTCGCAATGAAGAACACACCACCGAAGAAGGAGCTGGAAGAAATCAGCGTCTGATGATGTATCCAGATCTTTACTAATAACTTATTTTTTTAATTTTTTTATTAATATCATTTTTGGCAGATTTATTCTGATTATTCCTTGATAAAAAGGACTGGATTCAGTGTGCAAAGAATTATAATTCACAGAATTATCAAGAACTATGCAGATGAAAGAAACAACAAAGGAACTGTTGGGTTCTGTAAAGAAATGTAAGGTATATGACTTGGGCCAGCCTTACTGGAAAACGATGCCAGTACACCCTGCAGACCCGCCATTTTCATATTTCCTCTATCGTTACCATGAGCACACAAAGGAACTTTTCAAGAATGTGGCACCTGAATTTGCAGATTCTATCGGCTATGTGACAACAAGCATGCATGCCGGCACTCACTTCGACCTTCCCATCCACATGTCCCGATCGCTCAAGGTGAGAGGTGTGGATATAACAAAATATGAGAGGGATGACGGTTACCATGATCTCCCGGAACCGCTTTTCAGCGCCGAAAGTGTTCCGCCCATTGTTGTCAACGCGAAATTGCTCGATGTTCCTGCCTCAAAAGGGCTTGATATCCTTCCTGAAAGGTACCAGATCTCGGCTGATGATCTACAGAAGGCGATGGAGTTTGCCGGTTTAAGCATTGAAGAAGGTGACGCCATTCTTGTCAGAACTGGCTATTCGAGGTTCTTTGAAACGGACAGCGACGCATACCTGCATAAATTTGCCGGTCTCGGACCTGAATCCGCAAAGTGGCTGGCTGGCAAGAAACCGAGGCTTGTCGGAATTGACAACCTTGCTGCTGGGGTACCAATACCATTCGAGGTACACAACATCATACTCACCGATAATGGTATATTTCTGATGAAAAGCCTTAAGCTTGAGGATCTTTCAAAGGACAGAGCATATTCTTCCCTCCTTATGGTATCTCCACTCAAAATAAAAGGAGCGGAGGCATCGCTTGTGAGGCCAATCGCTCTTGCGTGACATCCTCCCGCGCCTAAAGAGGGTGGGCTTCCTGCTTCAGCCAGTGTACTTGCCCTATTCCCTCTCTTGCGAGAAGGATAAGGGTATCTGTACTCCTGTCCACAGGCGTTAATTCCCCACTGTCCGTGGGTACTCCGGCTTTTATGAGACCGAATTGCTTTATGTTTTTTGCGGCATTCCATTCCCTGTCATGTGCGGTATTGCATTGCGGGCAGATCCATTTCCTTTCACTCAAATTCAGGTCATCGATATATCCACAGTGTGAGCACATCTTTGATGAGGGATCGAACCTTCCTATCTCTATTATGTTCTTTCCTCTTGACACTGCCTTGGTTTTCAGCATTGTCATGAAAGACGACCATCCTGCATCTGCTATGCTTTTTGCAAGATTATGGTTCTTCATCATGCCTGATACGTTCAAGTCTTCCGTTATTACGGCGTCATATGCTTTTAGCAGGGAATCAGATACCTTGTTGTGGAAATCCATTCTCCGGTTTGCTATGTGTTCCTGTGCTTTAGCCACTTTTACTCTTGCCTTGCTCCTGTTCTTTGATCCTTTCTACTTTCGAGAAAGCCTCTTCTGCAATAACGCCAGTTTCTTTTCCGATTTTTTAAGATTTTTGGGATTGTCGATCTGCATTCCATATGAGGTGGTTAGAAATGCGGTTATGCCAACATCAATACCAGTAGATGTATCTGCCTCAATCTTTACAGGTTCAGGTATTTTCTTTCCTGTCCCAGCGAGTATTGACGCGTAATATTTCCCTGATGGCGTCTTTGATATGGTGAGGCTTCTCATTTCACCTTCGATGTTCCTGTGCATGAAGAGACGCAACGTGGTCTTGAATTTCGAGATTGCAAGATGATTGTCCTTAATAGCGAAATGCTGTGGAACCGTGAATGAACCCCCGTTTCTTTTTTTCTTGAAAGCAGGATATCTTGAAATCTTCGTGAAGAATCCATGAAATGCACTGTCAAGATGCATTAATTCCTGTTGCAAGCTTTGTGAATTGACCTCGTTTAACCACTCCTTTTCTTCCTTCAATGCGGGAAGGAGAACTGACGCATCCTTGTAACTCATCCCTTTACCAGTTTCAACATATCTCTTATTCCTGAAATCGAGAAAATGATTCCATACAAACCTGCATGATCCAAAGTGCTTTTACAGGAGAACCTGCTGTTCCTCGTTAGGATACAATCGGAACTTATATGC
>JAJZLW010000123.1 GCA_021850505.1 Thermoplasmata archaeon | reverse complement strand
CCCTGCGTCCCATTCAGGTTTGTAATACCAAAAGTAAAAGGATTTGCGTGGGCTACAGTGGCATATACACTGGCCTCAGCTGTAAAAGCGTGTGAAAAGGCTGATACAGACTGAATACCACCGGCCTCAAAAGTACTGTTTACACCGGTCATGCCCATTCCTCTATTGCTTGAGAAATTAAGGTACGGTGTTACTATCGCAGCAGGTGGGTTGGCAGGATCTGATGGAAAATTAGATTCCGCAGTTGAGAGTGCCTTTCCATTAACCACCCAGAGAGATGAGTTGAGTTGCGAGTCTTTAGTAAAATTATCTAGAAAATAACCACCAAAAGTGCCATTTAGATTATTTGATGCCTGAGATTCAGAGGTTTCAGTATAAATCACATTTCCTCCGCGGTTATCTGGCCTGTATGATAGGACATAGAAGGAGGAAAGAATCATTATTGATAGAATAACCAAAACAAACAGCCTGATTCTGTTGCTTTTCATTCTTATTAAACAATAAATGGCACTCTATAAATATTTCCCCTTTTGTTTTAGATTGAGTCACTTTCATATAATTGCAAAGCATTACCGTTTGAATGACACAATTTCAGGGAAAGAGTCACAAGAAGTTCACAGGTGGAAAGAGGGTTCAGGCCAGATCGAAAAGAAGATATGAACTTGGACGGGAACCCACGCTTCCGCGAACAGGCACTGCATCAAGATCGGTCCTGAGGGTATTTGGAGGCAATGTTAAAGTGGCAATAAGAAGGACCGAATTCGCAAATCTGTATGATCCAAAGGAGAAGAAGATGTTCAGAGTTAAAATAGTAACTGTCAAGGAAAACCCTGCAAATCCCCATTATGTGCAGAGAAATATCATGACCCTTGGCACTGTCATCGAGACAGAAAAGGGACTTGCAAGAATAACCTCAAGACCTGGACAGGTCGGGGTCATAAACGCAGTTCTGCTATGAAGATAACATTATATTCCGCCTATTTTGACCCTTCAATTACACGCAGACTGGGAAGGAGAATTGCTTTGAATCCAGCCAAAAATTTTTCTGACAAAAGGCTGCAGGAAATACTTCAATCACTGCAAGTAAAGTTTGATTCAAGGCCGGGAAAATATCCCAGAATACCATGGAAGGATGGAATGATTTACGATATTGAGGCAGAAATCCACAAAACAACGCTCATAAAAGCCATCGAAAGAAAATTGCTTTAATTATCTTTTCCTGTTTTTTATCATGTAATACTGTAGCGGATGTCTCAGCCATTCCTGGTGACACAGTTGGTCTTCTCCCCAGTAACAGAGATGATTAGATCTCAGGACGTCGCACTTCGGTGGAGAATACTCCGTTCCGGATGTCTGCCCAGTAACATGGTTTACCTGGTATTCTGTCAGGCGCTCATTAAAATCTGGAGCCGTGCGGAAAAGGGCCATGATGTCCTCATTCTTCATCCCAATCTTGTGCAGGAAGCTTGTGAGCGTGAACCTTGCCATATGCGGTAGATTTACACCGTCACGCATTTCTACAAGATATTCCTTTATGCATGGAGGGAAAAGCATCTGGTTAACAGGTCCAAGTTCCGACACTCTGCGGCCCTTGATGTTCTTCCAGCTTTCAGAAACATAATCTATCATTTCCATAAGATCGTCCATTGCGTCCAGTGCATCTTCCCTGTTCAGGTGGGAATAGAAAATGCCAAGTCTCTGGACAAAGCATTCGCGCATGAGCTTCGCAAGCGACACTTTGTCCATGGTTATCCATCCTGCTGATAAATTCTGGAATGCAAGCCTGTATTTCTGGCCAGACAGCCTTGAATTGAATTGAATGAAATCAAGTGCTGATACCCGGAAGATCCTTCTTTCTTGGAACTCTACAGATATACCGAGAGCTCTTGATGCATCCTCTATAAGATCATCACTCATCTTTTCTATGTTCCCCTGATAAATATCCCTCATCTCTATACTGAATTTTGAGAGTAATGCTTTATCTGAAATAGCAGCGATTATCCACAGGCATATAGCTAAAGTTTCAGGAGTAAACTCCTCAATCCTGCCTCTTTCGTCGTCTATGATAAGATATATCAGATCAATCGCAGAGCTTCTTTCTGCTGCAATCTTTGGATCATATGACTTCAACCGGTTTTTGATCCAGTCAGGAGATGTCATCTCCGTTTTCAGGAAGGAAAGTTTTTGCCCTTCTATCATAGTTCTATTAGTTCCCTTGGCGCCTTTGTTAACAGATCGAATCCGTCCTTTTTCACGACAACATCATCTTCGATCCTGACTCCGCCGAATTTTGGTATGTATACTCCGGGTTCCACTGTAACTACCATGCTTTCCTTCAGCGTGAAATCTGTCCCGGAAGATAGTGCAGGATGATCATGAACATCCATTCCAAGTCCGTGACCAAGGGAATGTATGAATTTTCCCTTGAATTCTGTTGAATCTATAATGTTCCTCGCAATTCTGTCGACATCCTTTCCATTTATATTTTCCCGAATCGCCTTCATGCTTTCTGTCTGTGCCATTAGGACGGTCTCATACATGCTTTTCTGTTTCTCGTTGCCCTTCCCGAAGATTACTGTTCTGGTCACATCAGAGCAGTATCTCTTATAAATGGCCCCAAAATCCGTCAGTATGAAATCGCCCCTATGCAACTTTCTATTTTCCGCGAAGTGATGTGGTCTTGATGAATTTTCTCCAAATGCAACACTTGTACTAAAAGAAGGTCCAGTCGCACCACCCTTCATCATCTCATGAACGAGATTTGAGGCAAGCTCATTTTCCGTCATTCCCTCATGGATTGTTGATAATACTTTCTCATGGGCTTCACATGCAATCTTCCCAGCCTCCGCAATTCTTGATATCTCCTCCGTGGACTTGAACCGTCGGGACTCAGCTATGGATGCTGACACATCCACAAAGGATTTCTCAGGTATCATCCGGAGAAGCCTGGTATACAGTGAAAGGGATATTGTGTCATAGTTCAGTCCAACAGTATCCGCATCTTTAAGGGACGATTTCAACAGGTTCTCAAATTCATCTCTTGACTTGAATATGACCACCTCATGACCGGAGGACCTTGCCTCCTCCTCTTCAAGCTGACTGGTTATAATCTTTATAGAATCGGGGGTTGCAACAAGAGCAGATCCCTCAAATACACCTCCCTCAATACCGGAAAGATAGAAGAAGTTCTTGTCTACAGAACCCGAAGATCCATTTATGATGAGCACTGTATCCGTTTCCCTTGCATAATCAAAGATTTTTCTCTCGTTCATGAATGGATCATATTAAGTTGACAATTAAATCTGTCTATTCTGACAAGAATCTTATCTTCATTTGCAATCGGGTTAAAGATGCTCATTACAGAAATATTCAACAGCATTCAGGGGGAGGGACCGTTCACCGGCATACCCATGCACTTCATACGTACAAACAGGTGCAACCTCAGATGCAGGTGGTGTGATTCCACATATACGTTTTATGGGGGAAAGGAGATGGAACTTAACTTGATCCTGAACGGAGCTGTTGAATCCGGAATGAAATGGGTATGCTTTACAGGAGGTGAACCGCTCCTGCAAAGAGAGGCTGAAAAGCTTGTTCACCTCCTGACGGATCAGGGCATAAATGTGCTTATTGAAACCGGTGGCTCTATTCCAGTAAAACCATTCACGAAATTTGGTCATGCCTTCATAGACATGGATGTCAAGACTCCATCTTCTGGCGAGGAGAATTCCCTTTACAGCGACAACCTCTTCTATCTCCGGGCACAGGATTACGTTAAATTTGTAATATCAGACCAGAAGGATTATGAATATTCGAAGGCTTTTCTCACAAAGGTACCGGATAATATACAAATAATCTTCCAGCCTGCATGGGGCAGTGACTTCAGGATCCTAGCAGAGTCCGTTCTGAAGGACAGGTTAAAGGTGAGGGTCATGGGCCAGCTACATAAGATGATATGGGGGGAGGTTCCAGGGAAATGATTTCGTTATATTCCCTCATGGTTAAAGGTAATGGATCTGATATCAATGGATGAACCGGATATTGTAACAGGACTATTCTATTTCGGTGGAAGGTTTCAAAGGTTAGAAGTTCGCATAGAAAACGGAAAAATATCAGCAATATCAAGATCAATAACGCATGGAAACAGGCTTCTCCTGCCCGGGGCAATATTTCCTGGTGGAATCGATCCGCATGTTCATTTCCGGGACCCTGGCGAGACATGGAAGGAGGATTTCAGGTCAGGTTCAATTGCGGCTGCTTATGGTGGCACAACAGCAGTAATCGACATGCCGAATAATGTATTGCCCATTGATAATTATGAGGCGTATTCATCAAAGCTTGGAACCGTCAGGTATAAATCATTCATAGATTTCGGGCTTGCCTCAATGTTCAACGGCTCAAATGCAGACATAATCCACAAGGAAAGTTCCCTGATCAAGACTTATTTGGGAAATTCCACGAATTCTGCCGGGGTAGAGAATATTGAGGAAAAACAGGTTGCAAAGCTCAGAGAATTCAACGTTCCTAAAACCTACCATCTCGAGCTCGGATCCTGTCTTGATAGCCACAAAATGCAGGAAGATTCTCTCCATGATCATGACAATTCGCGACCGAAAGAATGCGAGGAAGCCGCTTTCGATCAAATTGGAAAAATTGATCTGCACCCAAAGGTTGCAGCCCATGTATCTCATTACTTCAAGAATATGAGGGATGGCTTTGACTTCCTTGAGGTCACACCGCATCATCTTTTTCTGAACAGCGAAATGCCACTCGGAGCAGATGGAAAGGTTAATCCGCCTCTCAGGGGCAGGAAAGAGCAGATGGATCTCATTGATAAGTTCATCAGTGGTGCCATAGATTTTGTTGGATCTGATCATGCACCTCATTCTGATGAGGATAAACAGGAATTCAATTCCGCCAAGTCGGGAATTATAGGAGTCGAAACAAGGCTTCCACTTATAGCATCTCTTGTATCAAAGAAGATTATTTCCCCCGAACTGTTTTACAGAACATGCATATTTAATCCCGCAAGGATCCATGGAATGAACAAGGGTGAAATTGAAATAGGCAGAGACGCAGATTTCATTTCAATCGATTTCAACGATCCAAAGAGGATAAATGAAAACAGGCTTCACTCCAAGAGGACTGTGTCGCCATTCAATGGTTTTGAGGCAGTTTTCCCATCACATGTTATTCTAAGAGGAAGAATGGTTATAGATAATTTTGAGTTAATAGAGGATAGATCAGGACAGTATATACCCGGAAGCGGAAAGAAGGAAAGCCTATAATCCACATTGTTATAATAGTACAATGCGGGACAAGAATTCACTGGAATCAATGCTTGATTATGTAATTGACAATGTCAGGGGCGATTATATCCTCGATGTTGGAACTGGTTTTGGCACTGTTGTCAAAAGATTACTTCGAGATAATAAAAAGATAGTGACATTAGATCCAGAGGGCTGGACGTTTCCGGAACTGGAAGAGGATTTTAAAAATGAGATCAAGAATGGCAAACTTCAGCTTGATAAAAAAGGGATTGAAGATTATTCTCATAATGGAAAAAAGTTTGACACATCAATCTGCATCGCTGCCCTGCATCATGTGAAGGACCCAGTAGCAGGATTGAAAAGGATGGAGGATCTTACCTCAAGCGTTGTTATTATTACAGACTGGAATCACAAGTCAGCCGGGAAGCATAATCCGCACCCTGAGCATGATCTCAGAGAAAAAATGAACAGCCTTATTGAATACGGTGAAAAGAATGGGTATGAAATATCCCACCACGAATACTGGTATTCAATGATCAAGAACATTCAGCAATCATGAAAAGACTAATAATCATCATATAATGCATATATATGCTGAGATGTCCAAGCTGCCTTGCCGATATTTTCAGGGATTATAATGAGATAAGTGGTCACTTCATAGACATGGAGGAAAAGAGTGACGCTGACCATATAATGTGGTTGAACCGCTATATATCGAAGGAAAGGATAAGTGCTCTTGAATTGTCCTCCAGGATAGAGGATTTCTTCAGGACAGATTCGCTGAAAAAATGGATCATAGAAAGAATGGTCAAAACCTTCTTTTCAGAAAAACCACATCCTTTTATACTCGCGATGCAGAGTCCAGGTAAATATACGCTTGCAGGTTATGCATTCGAGCACCATCACTTCTTGAAACAATGGGTCAGGAGCTGTTCGCAGATAGTTGCCAACACCGATATCGAGGAAATACAGCATTTTGAGATTGAAAACATAATTTCCGAGTGGCAGGGTTTAGGCCCTGATTTCCCGTCACATCATGAGCTCTTACTAAGGATGGGCGAATCCTATGGGTATAAGCGATCAGATATCTACAATACAGAACCACTGCAGGCAACACAAAAGGCAACAGAATTCTGGAATGCCGTTTGCCGGAACTGCTCTTCAGTGGAAGGGATGGCTGCGATGCATTCTCTGGAACTGATAGCGAACAGAAACATGAAAAAATATGGTGCATCCATTGGCTATTTCGATCCCGGAATCCTGTCCAATGGATCTATAACGAAGGAGGCTGTGGCATTCCTCAAGGAAGGGTACGAGGCAGATATATCGCATTCTGAAACCGCGCTTGATCTGATGGAAAAATATTCCATGGATCCTGATACGAAACATAATTGCCTGGCCATAGCCAACCTGTCGATCGAGAAATTTTCCGATTATCTTGACGCAAGACTTGAGAGAGGTGAAATGCTTGCAAACAAACAACACTGAAGGATGTGGTCTGTGCAATGCAACATGGGGCGATTATCATCGCGTCATAGAAGGAGAGAACATGTTTTTCTGCTGCAACATCTGTGCAGATATCTTTGAGACAATGGTCCGGAAGGTAAAGGAATCAACTGGCTGGGATAACATCGATTTTGTTGAGTTGCATGGAAACTACAGGGAGGGAAGACACTGCATTGCAAAGAATGGAGATCGTGATTTCAGGTACTATTTCCGTACCCATGGAGACGGTGAATTCATCACTTTCAAGGCTGAATAATTGTTTCAATCCGCCTGGAACTGAATAAAATATAATATCCTGTAACATTACCGAGAGTGCGAATCGGGTATTTGCTTATTCTGGTCATTGTCCTTTTGCTGATTTTTCCCTATAATCATATTTCATCACAATCCTATTATATCGATAACATCCCGTATTTTCACGATAACGGTTCACATTCGCTTCACACTAATTCCTCTCCGACGATATATTACCTGACTTCAAACATCTCGATCCCGAATGGATCATCTTATTTTATCCATAATACACGTTTTATTGTGACTGGAAATTATTCGATCGTTGACCTAGGAACATTATGCATTACAAACAGCACGATCGTAGGGCAGTACGGATTTGATCATCTCACTGTTATAGTAAATGGATCATATGGAAACCAAGCAATAATCAAGATTTCAAGCTCTAAATACAAAATGCCTGGGATTATAGGGCTTCGAAATGCTACTGGCACTTTTCTGAACTCAGAACTTTCTTCTGGTTACAAGAATGTTACTGATTCTCAAGAATCACTTACAATTTCTGCACTTTATTCAAACGTTTTCTCCTTCAACTCAGCGTTTACTGGATTGATTCAAACAAATTCTTCTCTTATGTATACGGCAGGATACGAATCTTTCAACAGATCTATACCATTTTCCTCTAACGCTTTTATACCGCTTAATTACAGAAATGGTTCTGGAGAGGATCCTTTGGTAACAGCCATAACTATATCGATGCAGTATTCTGGTGACAATCCCAGTGACACAAATAGTTTAGTGTTTAATTATTTCGGGCTAAATTATACATATTATTTTAATTCTACAGGTTCAGTCTTTACCTATGACCAGGTAAGCTTCACTATTCCTGTCAAGGAACCATTCAGATCAAGTTTGAATTACAGTGAAAACCTAACTGCTGAAATGCATATTTATCCGGAGACGGGCTCTAATACCACGATAAAGACATTATGC
>JAJZLW010000142.1 GCA_021850505.1 Thermoplasmata archaeon | reverse complement strand
ATGCAGTCGGGGGTTTTCTATGGAGGAATCTGAAGATGACCGTGGGGATTCATATTATTGCAGATCTCTATGGTGTAGATGAGGAACTCATCTCTACTTCAGAAAATGTTTTGTCAGTTATTGAGGAATCTGTCAGGATAAGCGGCTTGACCAAGATTTCGTCAGACTATTACCAGTTCCAGCCAAAGGGTGTCAGTGGTATTGTGCTTCTTGCCGAATCACATCTGTCATTCCACACCTGGCCGGAGCATAATCTCGTCACTCTGGATATATACACATGCGGGGATCCGCACCATGCAGATCTTGCATTCAATTACATTGTGACCAAGCTATCGCCAACATCGATAGACTACAAGAAGCTTACCAGGGGAAACCAGATCGCGGAAGATGTCAAGATAGTCTCGCCTGAGCATGTAATAATTCAATGATGGATGAGGGAAGAAGAAAACCTCCCCTTTCGTCTCTTATTGTCTTTTTAATCGTTATTTTACTGTATTTTCTTTCTGGATATAATATCCTGCTGTTAATCGCTGGAGCCGCTGCAAGCATATACGCAATATATATTGGAGCGGATGGCGTAGTTGACGAGAGCGCGAGGATTGCTGCAAACCGATCGCTTTCGAAGAGGTCCGAGGGGGTACTGATACTATCCATTGCGGCTGTGGCAGATGAATTCTTTCTTTCGGTCACGGCAGCAGTTCTTGGATTTGGCAATATCAGCTTCGGCGCCATACAGGGTTCCAATATATTCACAATTTCGTTTATCCTGGTCGCTGCACCGCTCTTTCTTGTAACACTCGGCCTGAAAAAATTCAGGAAAGATGTATTTTACCTGATCGGCTCGGCTGCAGTTGTTCTCGTCATTTCATCATTCTTCAGGGACGTCCCATGGTATTTTTTCTTTCCTCTCATTGCAATATTCCTCATATATTTCATAACATCCGCAAGATCGAATATACCAAAGGAAAACGATGCGGCTGGTAAATCATCAATAACTGGAATGATAATGGCAGTTGCCCTTCTTTTCATTGCATCCTTTTCCCTCGTAACATATGTCAGGGATTTCTCTTCCATAATGCATGCACCGCTATTCATAACGAGCTTCTTACTTGCAGGGATTGCAGGATCTATTCCTGAGATTTCCATCATATTCATCACCATCCGGAGGAAAAAAATAGAATCATCCATTGGCGTGATGATAGGCTCAACAATATACAAACTCACACTTATACTGGGCATAGTGACGCTCTTCGGCAACCTCGTTGTTACGAACAGTGCCTGGAGTTCAGGTCTTCTAATAATAATTGCAGTAATGCTTTTATTTTACATACCTGAAAGGGTCAGGCGCTATCAGGGTGCTGTCATATTCTGCATAATTGCAACAGCTGCTGCTTTGCTCTACCTGCTTTTTTAAGCCCTGGTTCCCCAGAAGATATTCTCCTTCCGCTTGATTGATATTATCTCCTCGAGCGTCTCGAGTATTCCAGGATCAAGGTTCTGGGACCTTACAGCCTTGACAGCCCCCTCTGGTATGTCAACATAGAGGGTTTCGCCTGGATGTATCTGCCTGTTCAGGGTTACCCCATCGATCGCAACCGCCACCTCCTGTGGTGAATCCGCAGACTGCGTGCTTGTCTGTCCTTCCCTGATGCTCTTGATGACACCACCGTATCTTCCGTCCTGCTTCAGCAGGCTGTCCCCGACCTTTATCCTTCCTGAATGTATCTTCACACCGACAATTACAGGTTTTGTAGCCCTGAATATGTATTCAGGCATAATCGTGAGCTTTGAGGGTACCGGCATGCTCATCAATGTCTTCTCGTCCATCTCATTCTTCCTTGCCTCGATTGCTTTTTCGAGATCATCAACAATCGAATATATGATGTTCCCTGTCAGGACTGTTGCATCGTAATTCATCATCTCTGCCCTGGCATCCGGCATTATTCCTATGTTGAAACCGGCGATGATCCTGTCCATCCTGTTGTTTATCGTTGAAACATTGATCAGATCCTTTTTTGATATGTCACCGATCTGTGCAGACCTGATCTTGATGTCCTTCTGCCTGATCTCATAGGCGAATGCTTCGAGGGAACCAAGGGCATCAGCCTTTATTGTGATGCCATCCTGCGACAGATCTATATTCGGGTGAGATTCCTCCTCAATCTCCCTGAAAGCCTCTTCTCTTGATTCCTGTCCATGCACTGAGATTACAGGAGAGCCCGGGAGGACATCAAGCCTGTCCGTGATAAGAATCCTGACTGCAGATGCTGCCGTTACCTCATCCCTTTCAATAAGATCCTTCGATCTGTATGACTTGTTCTCGAGCAGTGCCTTTATTCTGGTCACAACTGGTCCAGTTCTAGTATTCAGGGCAATCGTCTGTGATCGGGTGAACTTGCCCTGGTAGAGTATTGAATCAAGCATGGTTCCAACGGAACCCTCCTTCTTGACCTCAATTATTGTTGCCTTTCCGGTCGCATTCTCCCTTATTGTTATTTCCGATTCAAGAAACCTCTGCGCAAGCCCGGTAATCACAAAAATTGCATCCATGATACCGACCAGGTTCTTGGCGCTTGTCGGTACTATGGCAACAGTCTTGGCAAAATCCGTTACCCTGTCATACCTGTCCGCGGTGAAACCGTTTTCATAAAGCTGACCTACAAGGGTGTAGAGACGCTTGTCGAACTCATCCAGATATTCCTGCCTCTGCCCGGATATGAACTGCTGGAAAGTTACATTCTTCTTTTCGATGACAAATGGTAGAATATCTATCTTGTTCGCAACTATTATGAATGGCGTCTTGAATTTCTTTAATGTATTCAAGGATTCAAGCGTCTGGGGCATTATACCGTCATTTATGTCTATGACAAGGATCGCAATGTCGGCAAGTGCACCGCCCCTTGCCCTCATGTTTGAGAATGCCACATGCCCAGGGGTGTCGACAAAAAGAAGGCCGGGTATTCGCATCTTCTTCATAGCAGGGAAGCTGCGTGCCGCCTTCTCAAGCTGTGAAATTGGTATGTCGCTTGCACCTATTCTCTGAGTTATTCCGCCTGCTTCCCCGGCGGCTACGGATGTTCCCCTGATTGCGTCTAGAAGAGTGGTTTTTCCATGGTCGACATGACCGAGAACACAGATAATTGGCTGCCTGAGGGCACTGTTTTCCATATCATTGCCATCAAATTAGGCCTTCATCTCCGTATTTGAAATCATGTATTTCTTCCGGGTTAAAAAATATTGTAACTTCTTTCTCGTAAGCTTCCGGTGAATCAGAAGCGTGGACGATATTCATCTGGATGCTGTTTGCAAAGTCCCCTCTTATTGTACCGGGAGAGGCCTTTGATCCATCCGTGCTGCCTGCCATGGATCTCACAACTGTTATCACAGATCTTCCTTCCAAAACAATCGCAATAATAGGATCCGATGTTATATAAGAAACGAGCTCACCGAAGAACGGCTTGTCCCTGTGGACAGAATAATGCATCTCAGCCCTCTTGCGATCGAGTTTCAGCATCTTTATTGCAATCAGCCTGAGACCTTTGTTCTCAAATCTTGAGATTATCTCGCCTGCAAGTCTCCTCTTTATGCCATCGGGTTTTATAAGTACAAGGGTTCTTTCCATGTTATCACTGAGACTTTGGCGCCTTGTGCTTCATGCTCTTGATATTTCTGTACTCATTGGTCCATCTTATGTTTCTCGGAATGCGATGGAGCTTGAGCATATTTACCCTGCATTTCCTGCTGCAGAAATATATGTACGCACCATCCCTTCTAATATACATCATACCGGTGCCCGGTTCTATCTGGGTACCACAAAATGTGCAGTTTCTTAATTGCATGACATCACCTGATTGAGAGTTTCTTAGCTTCCCTGGCTGTTTCTCTTAGCATTACAACGTCGCCAATTCGCACGGGGCCCATGACATTTCGAGTGATAATCCTGCCCTGATCCCTTCCAGAAAGGACACGGACCTTGACTGTTGTGGCCTCACCGGCCATTCCTGTCCTTCCCATGAGCTCAAGAACTTCAGCGGGCGTTGCTTCGTCTGCCATCCAGATCACTTCTTCACTGACGAAATCTCTTCAAGAAGCTTCTTGAATGATTCATCATTCTTTCCGTAATCCACGACGGATATGGAGGCTGCTGATGCAATTCCGACTCTCTTTCCAAGCTCGACCCTGCTCTTCACGTAGGCATAAGGTACCTTGCGCTCATCGCAGAGCATTGGCAGGTAATAGACAACTTCCGGTGGACTGACATCCTCGGAAATGACCACTATCTTGCTTTCGCCTCTCTCTATTGACTTAATAACCTCATTCGTTCCCTTTTTTATTTTACCATTTCTGTATGAGTTCTCAACAAGATCCAGAAGATTTTTCTGCAAGCTTTCGGGAGTCTCAAACTTAACATATGTACTTTTATCCATTATAATTCCTCCTTCATTAAGGCATTCCGTAAGAACAAGTCTCTATTTATATTTTTCACGCTTATCCTTCAGGATGCATGAAGAGAAATATTGGTCGAATTTTGCTTCAAGGTAAATTGTATGTCGCGGAATATGAGGCATATTGTGTGGTTGTTTCCTGTAACTGTCACCTTGGCATTTACCATAGCAGCATATTTCATGAATTTTGGAAATAATACTTACATAAAGGATTCGACGCCAGAACAGATTATTTTCCTCGTATCATGGTTTGTCCTTTTCACAATAAGCCTGGTGCTTGCTTTAATCTTCAGTCGCGGTAATAGGATAGGTGTTATGAGACCTCTGATCCTTGGAGGTACGGGTCAGGAAAAAAGGATATCACAAACAGACATACCTGAAATGATCGGTGAGAAGATAGAGAACGAAAAGGCAGCTTTTCTGATTGATCCAATGACGGGTCCGGAGCTTGCAATGCACCTGGTTCTTTTGTCGGAGGCAAAGAGGGAGTCAGGGGATGTTGAAGCATCAAATAAGTATATTTCAGAAGCTAATGATATTGTTAATAGCCCGTCATATCCTGACACAAAGAACAGCAGGAACGTGAAACGGATGGTCAAAGGATATAAAATGTTCAGATTTAAGCGCAGTTAGAGAAAAGATCTCCCTCAAATACCAGAATGGAACGGCAAAACTGTTTAGAGGGCAATTAAGTCACTGGAATTTAGGTTTTTTGGATAGAGGAACAAGTAAAATACTGTGTATTGTACAATTAGATGCAAAATCTTTCGAATAGATATATATATTTCACCCGGATCGCATGTTGCGGGAAGAATGGGTTCAACTGAAAGCGGGAAAAAGAGGATATCACCGCAGATGTTTGTCCTGTGTATACAGATGGCCCTGCTTGTGGCACTTTCTATCTTTGAGCCTTCTGATGATGGCATCTGGTTCTTGTATTTCGTATTTCTTGCCGCTGTGATAGCGGCTTCCTGGATTTTTGTCTTCAGGAGGATCTTGAATAGCACTTTCAGGCAAGGGAGTAACGCAGATCTGGTGGTTGGTGTTATGGCAATATTACTTTTTTATACCATACCAGCCGGTATTTCACTATTGTGGCTTCACCACTCCCTTAATCGGCACGATGTAACTGGCCGCGAAAGCAGGGATCTTGCCGCCGCAACGATATCGGTTTTTACAGAATCAGGCGAGGATAGGAAATCAATGGTGCATCGCCTGAAGGTGCTGAATGCGTTTATTGGTCTTATTTCAGCAACAGAAATTGCCATTTTACTGGTTTTTATCTTAATATCAATTCCCAGTTATTTCAACGCGAGCCAGGTTATGTATAGTAAAATTCCAATATACTTCTTCCCAGCGTTAGCTGTTGGCATCTCCTTCTTGGATACTTATGCTGTGAGCAGGAAACTTAAAGTAACAGCCAAGCTCCTCCCTGGAAAGGAGGGAATAGTCGTCGGACTTAAAAAAGAAAAGTATCTCTGCGGTTATCCAGTTTCCAGCAAGGTCAAGATAGGCCGCAGGAAATATCTTGCCGGAAGCAACCAGGGATTAATGGTCAATGAATCGGTGATCGTGAAGAAGAGTGTCTACGTCCAAGGAAACTCGCGGGTCTGGCTGTTATTGAACGTGAAACCCGCTTCCGGCTAGAACCAGGTGAACACAGTAATGTTTCAGTTATTGCGTTGAAGTGTATTAAGTGTCGAACGGCGGCCACCTTTCAGTTTTAAAAAAATAATCAGCGGTCCGTCAGGAAATGTCTTTCAGATCGGTTCTTCGTTTTAGTCGGATATATTATTTACAATAAGGAATGAATCATTGGTTGAGCCCATTTATTGCATTCTTAACGGACTCAGATGGTTCAATCATCGGTGCCCTGTATCCACCATTTAATCCAAACTTCCTGTAAAAAGCATAATAATATCCGCTTGGGAAATTCGCACTGTTAATCACGCGCATAATTGCATTGGATTCCATCTGGATTTTCTGCGCTTCGGAGATGTCCCCTTCCCTGAATTTCCTGTATATGCTCACAATATTTTCGCTGAAGTTAGTGAGGCCACATACGCCTCCATCCGCACCGATGGATAACGATGGAAGGAGAAGATCGTCTTGTCCCTGGAAAATTGAAAAGTTACTATCTGAGAATTGCATAATCTTTGAAAAGTACCTCATATCGCCTGATGATTCCTTGAGTCCAATTACATGGGAATATTCATTCTTCAATTTCTCTATGACATCAATTGGAATGAACTCCCCTGCAAGCTGTGGTATATTATAGATGAAAAGATCGCGGTCCACCTTCTCAAGTACCATGGAGAAGTGCCTGTACATCTCATCGGGTGACGGATGGATGTAGTATGTAGGCATAAGAACGAGGACATCCACTCCGATATCAGATGCGTTCCTTGCGAACTTTATGCATTCTTCTGTGTTTGAAGAGCCAATCCCCGCGAAGACCTTCAAATTCCCCTTGTTATCATTTACCTGCTGCAGAAAATTGACCCTCTCCTCTGAAAAAAGATATGGAAAAAGCCCTGTGGATCCTAGTGGAAACAGCCCAGATACTCCAGTTTTCTTGAGATAATCTATTAAAACGTTTGTAGCATCAGGATCTGGCGTTCCATCCTGCCTGAATGGAGTAAGCATTGGTGTAATTATTCCATTATATTTCATGGATCATGGTAGTAAACATGAAATAATTAACTATCGCATCCATTTCTATTCAGAAAGAATAATGCATCAATAATAAATAAAGCCACATATAAGTGCATCAGGGTAGAGTGTAAATTATTGAAATTTATCGCAACTCTGGAATCAGTTATCAGGAGTCGCTCTGGAAACCTATTTCAGTTGATTTCAGCGCATTGACATATTCGCTCGGTATTCCCATAAGAACAAGGGAATCCCAACCTGCAATGACCTTTCTTGCGATTGCGAGTTCGATCAACTCATGTTGTGGGATGTACCGGGATCCAGGTGCCATGACTGTTCCAAGTACCCATGGTGGCGTATCAAAATACGACTGAAATCTTCCGGGAACAACGTCTATCAGGGCCGAGGATAGTGCAGCCGCAATCTTCTCGTTGTAATGCCATTTCTTGACCGGGCTCATGAGAAAGCCCTTTTTAGGGGCAAATACCTTCCATGTGATCCCATACAGATTCTCTTCCCCGAGAAAATCTGCAGTGTCACCGAAGTTATCAACACTTGTCTTGGGGGGAAGTTCCTCGTTGCCTGTAACAGTGTTGACGATCCTGAGACCAAGTCTGTAATTATGAGCCTGCATATACCTGCTGATCAGATGCTCCAGCTCTTCAGCCTCATCGACTGACAGAGATAGGTCATTTTCCAATTGTTCAGATATTCCAGAATACTCGTCTATTGTAGCATTTAATATGCTTTTAAGATAATAATTGAATCTGTCCCCGACCATATTGCCCCTTATCAGGATATAAATAACACTGGTATTTAAACTTACGGCTCAAACCGGCTCTTTTCTGAGTGTCCTGATCCGTTGCCTCTACAATTATAATTGGTTCTATAAAAAATCAGACAAATTTTGTCTGACGTAAACATAGGAGCGATTAACCTTTTAACAGACGGCGGAATTAACCTCTATGGCATATAAACCTGAGTTTGTTTGGTT
>JAJZLW010000085.1 GCA_021850505.1 Thermoplasmata archaeon | reverse complement strand
AATTCATATCTATGAAAGGTTCTGCAGAGAAAACAGGTCTTGATGAAAAAAGCGTCAACCTTGTCGCTGCAGGGCAATCATTTCACTGGTTCAACCAATCGCTTGCAAAAATAGAGTTTAAAAGAGTAATGCAGCCGGGTGGTCATGTGGTATTGATCTGGAATACTCGAAGGCCGGAGGGGTCACCACTAAATGCAGGTTTCGAAGATATATGCATTCATTACAGCAATGGATATCATGGATCTGGAAGCCTCGGATTAGACGAAAAAACAATCAGGAGCTTTTTTTCAGCAGATTTCGTATATAGATCAATTAAATTTAGTCAGGTACTTGATTTTGATGGTTTACTTGGCAGATACATGACTGCGTCCTATTCCTTAAAAAGGGAAGACCCGCTCTTCCCTGAAGTTGTGGAGAGGATGCAGGATATTTTTAAAAAATACAGCAGAGATAACAGGGTCGAGCTTCTTTATGATACGGAAATTTATATTGGAAAACCATAAATCTTGCAACAAAAGTTTCATATGAGATTTACTAAGAAACCAACCATAAAACCGATGAATAGACCTGCATAAATAACACGTTTGGAATTAAATGTCATACTTGATAGAAGACCCTTGAGCATTGGGAAAATTATGTAAAATATTGCACCAATTGCGAGACCGTCAAAAACAAGATCGAATGTCCTGGAATTATAAAAGAAGCCAATTGCCCCGCCAAGAATTGTTGGAATTCCGCCGACCAAAAACATCGCCAGAACAAAAAAACCCTTCCCTTCGGTATTTCCTATGAATGGAGAACCAATTGGGAAACCTTCTGTCACGTTCTGAATAATAAAGCCTATCAGAACTACAAGAGCAATTCCAGCCAGCCCGATCTCGGCAGAAAGTGATCCAAAGACCAGTCCCTCAGTAAGATTCTGCAGACCTATGCCTAAAGCTATAAGGAAAGATAATCTATGTTTTGTAAGACCAGACTTTGATCTATTTTCCACGATATACAGCATGAAAAACCCCGTTATGAGTGATAGTGAGAATATTGCATCTGGAACCGGGGAGGAACCATATCCATACAGTGAACCATTGTAAAGTATCTGAGATGCATCAGAGAACACATCAGCCAGGAGAAATATCATGATACCCACGGCAACGGCAATCAGCGCTTTGCTAAGAATCTCCTTCAGATCCTTTTTGAGAACAACTGGATAGGAGCCGTATATTGAGAGCCCCATAATCGCTGAAAAGATGATCACGTCATAGAAATCCATTTACACAAAATTCGGCAAGCCTAATTTAATCCTTTGTAGTTATCATAATTACATTGGATTCCAGGTATATGGGGATAAATGAATCAGCTGGTCTTCTTGAGGTGAACCATCTGGGTCTCGCTGTCATCGAGGTAAATACTTCCTCCAGGCCCCTCAAGCTCGGTTCTTCCATCCTTGTAGATCTTGACGGTTGTATCAGGAAGTATAGAAACATTTGCAAGTTTTGTTAATAAAGAATAATCTTCAAAAACTATCCTCTTTATTTTATATGTTCCTTCTGGCGATATCATAACACTTGCGGACGAATCTTTTTCAGCAACTGATATGGGATTTCCATGTGGACAGGTGCTTGGGTATCCGAGATGCTTATAGAGATTTTCTCCATAATTCCCAGAAAATAGGTGTTCAAGATCCATAACAGCCTTGTGGACCTCCTCCCATGGTACCTCTAATACTTTTTGAGCAAAGACCTCAGCTATCCTGTGAGCCCTGACTATCGGTATTGTGAAACGCTTCCCGGAGTTAGTGAATGAAACTTCCCTTGTCTTTATCTGCACAAGACCCATTTGCTGCAATTTATGAACATATTCATTAACAGTTGGAGGTCTTATCTTAAGTCTTTTAGAAATATCAGTTTCACTTACTTTACCAAATGATTCCTGATACTCCCACATAACAAGAAGATAGTCCTCGAAATTTAAAGTCATCCTAACCATAAATTAAATTTAAGCTCTTATTCTTTTTCCATTTTCTTCCCATTGAATTCTGAAAATATTATATCACACTGAAAAATAGCCTTCAAAAGGGTCTGTGGGGTAGTTTGGTATCCTACCAGCTTCGGGAGTTGGCGACCCCGGTCCAAATCCGGGCAGACCCATGCATCATGTTTTCAAAATATTTGGGAATTATTAGATTTAAAAGTAAAACAAAGTCCCAAGGTAGAAACAGAATCTTACAGAAATGAATCATAGTTTATCCCCATTAAACATCAGGCAATGTCAAACAACAGTCTTTAACATCTCCAGACAGATATTGGTACCTTTATGCGACGAGAAGCTTTGAAGAAAGTACAAGCAAATCTAAATGCGCTGTATCACTGGGAGTTAACTTGAAATTTCATAAATGTTTGACCTCACTCTTTGCTTTTTTGTGAAAGATTTATTTTATTGGACGGTCTATCAAATTGGCATTAATTGGTTAAGTTCAGCAAAATTTTTGCTTTGAGCAGCGATTATCGGGATTGGCTATTCGTACCTTTTTTGATTCAATGGATTGTGGTTAATTTAGTCCTTTACTATCCTTATTTGAGGTTTATTTTTGAAGTTGGGATTTTTCAACAGAAGGCGAACGTCATTTTTCCATACACATGGGCTTCGGCACTGTTATTATTTTTTTATGCCTTATACATTTTTTTGAAAAGGTACAGGATAGATTATGTTAGAACTGTTCTCTATTCACTATCAATGCCTTTTGTGGCTACTTCTTTGTTTGAGATAATCTGGCAAAACATTGGCTCGGGAATACACGTTGGCAACCAATCCGTGATCACAGAAGTTATAAATATCAGCTCAATTGCTTTAATTGTATCTGTTTTTAAATTCTGGAGAACCAAAAGATCATTCCTGATTCTCACGTTTTTATATTTATTAATCTGGATACTGTGGCTTTCAGTCGGATACCCTCAGATAAATACTTCATCTCATATCCTTTATATTGTTTCTTTTTCATTTAATGTGGGTTTAAAGATGTTATCATTCATTTTAGTGGCGGCCCTGATTACTCCGCCTTTTACAAGTGAGAACATTGTAATTACTTAAAAATTTTAATGATCAGGATTGTCTTAACCACTTTCGCATACCCAACTAAAATATATTACTCATCACCAAAAAATAGTTAAATAATGCCTGTGAAGTCCTTCATTTGTTTTTAATAGTGGAAAAATTAATCATGCCATTTTATGAAATTGTAATGTAATACATGTGTTTAATATGCTTTAAATTTTATAGTTAAAAAGATTTAAAATCTCGGCAATCTTTTTCCCATATAACGTATTTTTTTCTTGCCATTTTTAGTTATTGCCGTTATTTAATAAACCCATCAACATAGGGTTTTTTTGTATTAGGCGAAATAATACACTATAGTTAAATGCAACAAATTCAGGTTGCGTTGCTTTTGAATCAATAGACTTTCAAGATCCGTTTAATATTTTCCTTTAATATCGAATGGATCTGATGCGTCTCTGGTCAATAAGGTTGGATTGGCTCGATCCAATTGGATTAGTAGCTCTCTGGCGCGAGTCACTTCTCGCAAAGGCAGTACTTGAAGGAAAAACAATTGGCTACAAAAATCATCCACAGCTTTTTCGTTTCAAAAGTTATTCAAGACCATTGAACGCTATTAACACATATATGCTGTATGTCAAACTGGAGGGCGATAAACGCGGATTCAGATTTAATTCTTATAAAATAGATTCAGATTTGGTGAACAAAGACATAAAAATTGCCGTTTCACAGGGGCAGCTTGATTATGAACTTCAACTTTTAAAGGAAAAAATAGCACTAAGAGCTAAAAATAAATTACAAGCGGTCTTGACTAACGATAGGGGTCAGCCAAATAACTTATTTGTACCCTATAATGGTCCCATTGAACCATGGGAAAAAGTAAGTTCTTTAAAGAAAAGTTAATCTTTTCTCTGTCACATTTTTACGATAATTTATGACATAGAGATACCAGATACCTTGGTTATAGATGAAATAAACCTGTCAAATTAAGCATGACCTGTCTGAGCAGAAGCATGTTTCAGCTAATCTTATTTCCGATATCGTGATTGTGAATCATGCCTAACGATGGTAAGGTAGAAACATATGGGTCTGGGATAGCCATTAATTTGAATGGAAAAGTAGCCCTGGTTACTGGGTCAAGCTCCGGTCTTGGAATGGAGATAGCAAAATACTTGGCGAAAGCTGGGGCGAAAGTTGCGATACATTATCATTCTGAAAAACAGCCTGCAGATGCCCTTGCTGATAATATAAATAAAAATGGTGGAAAAGCAGCAGTCTTTGGTGGCGATGTTTCCAAACTTAATGAGGTAACCTCAATTTTCAACAGCATTGACAGTCAGCTTGGTCCAATAGACATTCTTGTGAACAATGCAGGTATTGATGGAAAAAGAGAGTTATGCGGGGATGACAACCCGGCAGACTGGGAGCGCGTAATATCGATAAACCTTCTCGGGCCTTACTACTGTTCGAGGGAAGCGATCAAGAGGATGAAGAAGAAAGGTAGTGGAGTTATTGTTAATATAACATCTGTACACGAATTCCTCCCATGGTCTGGATATACAGCGTATTGCAGTGCAAAAGCTGGCTTATCGATGTTCACCAAAACACTTGCTCAGGAGGTATCCGATTTTGGCATCAGGGTTGTTTCACTTGCTCCAGGTGCGATAAAAACCCCTATAAACAAGGATGTTTGGGGAAACCCAGAAACCTACAAAGACCTTCTGACTAAGATAGCAATGCCAAGAATGGGGGAGACATCAGACATTGCCAAAGCGGTTGCATTTCTTGTAAGTGATATGTCCTCATATGTTACAGGAACCACACTGGTAGTTGACGGTGGCATGCTATTATACCCTGCGTTCAAGCATGGGGGATAATCTCAATAGTTTCCTGAAAACAATACATTTGCGAGAGGATATTAGGCAGTGGAACAGGCCTCATTATAATATGTTCACTGGATAGGTCCGGCTAATAGGTCATGCTTCTATCTGCTCTGTTTCCAGTCTTCTTTCTAGATCCTTCTTGCAGTTCTTGCAACACGCGTAATAAACCCTGCCTCTGAAACTGATCGTTAAAGGCGCCCCCTGGATCACGTCGCTACAATAATCGCAGTGTATGTGTGATATCCTTCGGGCGGTTGTATTGACCGTCCTGCTTAATGCTACCTTTAGATCCAGTATGTCTATATCCCTGACCTTAAGCAGGTTTTCGTAGTACATCACAACCAGGAAAGTATTATCAACAAGATCAAAACTTTCCACCACTAGCGATTCGGGTATCTTCTCCATATTGCTGGTATGAATTATAACAAGATCTTTTTCATCCTCATCTATGCTTATCGTAAACTTCTTTATTTTACCGCTCTGGATAAGAGAATCCAGCACCTTCCTCGCAGTTATTCTGCTAATCTTTAGTTCATGCGCAAGATCTATGATGCTTTTCCTTGAGTCATTTTTAAGAATTGTCAGCATTCTCTGTTCTGTTTCAGCCTGGTTTGTGTTCATAATGTATAGATTCTATTCAAAGATATATACATTATGAATAATAAAGACTTATTAGCCAACCGGTGATTTGTCAGCTATGCAAATTGATAAAATATGCGGAATGAAGGTCAAAGAGGACACACCATACAAGAGTCAGTTCCAGGGAAAAACTTTTTATTTTTGCAGCTCAGGCTGCAAGGAAACGTTTGATAAAAACCCATTGAAACATTCAAGATAAGGCAGAGTTTATGCCTACTGATCCAGTCTGCGGCATGTTCGTACCGGAGACATCAGATCTTTTCATCACTAAGGATGGCGACAAGTACTATTTTTGTTCGAAGGGCTGCATGGAAAAATTCACAAGCCCATCACTTGGTGTGAAAACACTGAAAAAGAAACTTGCGCTCGCATGGTCACTTTCCATTCCGATCATGCTGATACAATACCTCTTTTCATCCCTTCCATTTAAAGACTATGTGGAACTCATCCTTGCGATACCGGTACTGTTCTATTCCGGTTCCGGTTTCTTCGAGGGGGCATACCATACTATCAGATCCAGAATGGGAAATATGGATCTGCTCATCGCACTTGGTACGGGGACGGCATTTGTTTTCTCTCTATTCATAACACTATTCCCTAAAGCCATACCTGGATCCAGTGTTTATTTCGACGCTTCTGTTTTCATTATTACCCTGATCCTAACGGGAACCTATATTGAAACACTGACAAAGGAGAAGGCGAATTCAGCCGCTTCAAAGCTGAAGGAAATTATCCCGGAATATGTCCACTATGTTTCACCCGATGGAACCGTTTCGGAAAGAAGAATTGATGAGATCCATACTGGTGATATGCTGCTCTGTAAACCCGGTGACATTATACCGGCTGACGGGAATGTATTGAAGGGTTCAAGTGAGGTTGATCAGTCGATCATAACTGGCGAACAAAATCCGGTTTTGAAAACAGCGGGAGATTCTGTCACCGCCGGGACTCTCAACCTCAATGGTTCCCTTTCTGTCATAGTGGAAAAGATAGGGAAGGAGAGCACAATCAATCATGTCTACAGGCTCATACAGAATGCTACCATGGGGAGGGTCAAGATACAGAGAGTAGCAGACACTTTTTCTGCGCTTTTCATACCCGTTGTTATAACTGCTGCAATATCTGCAGGGATATTCTGGTTCTTTTATCTGACGTTAACGGGACATACTCTTGCCCTTCAGTACGCAGTTCTTGCCTTCGTATCTGTTGTTGTCATAGCATGCCCCTGTGCCATAGGTCTCGCTGCACCAATTACGCTTCTTATATCTTCGAGTGCGTCATCACAGAACGGCATATTATTAAAGAATCCCGGTTCTCTTGAGCGTTTATCAAAGACGACAATTGTTCTTTTCGACAAGACAGGAACACTTACTATTGCCGACCCTCAGATAACCGAAGTGAGAACTGAACCTGGGTTTGATATGGAAGCAGTGGTATCCATGGCAGCCGCTGTTGAGAAGATGTCAAATCATCCTATAGCGAAGGCTATTGTCAAATATTCTCAGAAACTTAACCTTAAAATCCCTGATGCCTCTGATATCGTGGAAACACCAGGAATAGGTATTTCAGGAAAGGTCGCAGAGCTCGACATAAGGATCAGCAGATCCTCCGGGGCAACATCGTCAATCGTTTCAATTGAAATAGGCGGAAATACCGCAGGTCATATATCTCTTGCTTACAAGGTCCGGGACACTGCGCATGATGCTATCTCCATACTGAAAGAAATGGGGATCAAAACTGCTATGATAACAGGAGATATGGATTCAGAAGCAAGAAAAATCGGTCTTCTCCTTGGTATAACTGATATACATTCAGGTCTGATGCCGGAAGACAAGGCACAAATTGTAACAAAATACCAGGAATCCGGAGAATTTGTTGTATTTGTTGGTGATGGCATAAATGACAGCGCAGCTATGGAAACTGCAGATACAGGTATAGCAATGGGATCAGGTCTCGATATAGCAAGAGAAAGCGGTGACATAATTCTGCTGAATGATGATCTCACCATGGTGGCTTATTCTATCATACTGGGCAAAAACACAATTACAAAGATCAGGCAGAATATAGGTTGGGCTATTGGATATAATTCCGTGCTGATTCCGATCGCAGCAGGTCTTCTGGTTCCAGTATTCGGCCTCTCAATATTCTCAATTCTGCCAATCCTCGCAGCGCTTGCGATGGGCCTTAGCTCAACCTCGGTTGTGCTGAATTCCCTGCGATTAAGATCCAAAATCACGAGATCAGTAAACCGGATTACTTTATTCAACAAGGAAACTAGGACAATGAAGAGAGATTTGCCAGGCGGAGCATAAATGAAATGGAAAAAAATATGCTGTTAAAGGTCGGTAAAGGTTCAATCCGAATTGAGAACTCTGCATTGCAAAGAATATCAGGAAAAAATGTATGCCTGAATTTAGATTTTAAGAAAGGTCCATGTAATGATGATACATGTCAGATGATCACAAAACTTGTTGTTACTGAGACTTTTGAGAAAGATGCAGAAATGACGCATATTGAAAGAGATGGAGTTTCTATCTATTTACAACCTGAAATCTACAGGGCCATAGATGCGGGCAGACAGGAAAATGTCAGATTACTAACTTCCAGGGGAAATCTTGTGGTTAAAGGTTTCTCTCTTTTGATGTAATCTCTATCTGCATGGGGTTAAAATTTCCTGGAATTATCTGTGTGTGAAAAGTAAAAAGATTATTTGTCAAGACCAATATGCAATTGCGAAAAGC
>JAJZLW010000014.1 GCA_021850505.1 Thermoplasmata archaeon | reverse complement strand
TTTAGTTGGATTTCTGAATAGATCGGACAGGATTTCATAGCGATTTTGAGTCATTGGTGGATAAGTTAATATATCAATTTAGATTTTACGTATAAATGATATTACTACGAGTAAATGTATTTACTATGTATAAAAACCAGCAGAATTATTGCACAGGCAATTCAGTCGGAACCTTAAACAGAAGTGGTATTCATGACTGAAGCGATAAACGGAAATGATCCAGATAGGTTGCATTTTAGCAGGAATTTTAAACTACTTGTTGCGGCCGGTGCAATTTCCCGGACGGGCGTTGCAGGATTTCAGATCGCAGTTCTGTGGATCGCGTTGCTTCTAACAAGGTCGTCGATCCTGGCGGGACTGGCGGATGGAATGGCAGTGTTGCCCCTTATCTTCAGCTTCGTCTTTGGAGCCTATGTGGACAGACAGGCGAGCAAGAAATGGCTCGCCCTTCTCGTATCATCAACAAGAGTGCTTTCAATATTTGCATTGTTCATATCTTTATTCATTGATGATTTGCTAGTTAAAACTCTTTCAATATACTTCGTGGCATTTGTTGTTGGATTATCCACCGACATAATGGATTCAACATCAGCAAGCTGGTCCAAGCAATTTCTCGATGAAAGCCAGTACAAATCAGGGACATCGCTCTCTCAGAGTTTAGGAGCACTTGCAGAAGCTCTTGGATATGCATTATCCGGGGTGTTTTTGATACTTGGTCTCAGATTTGCAGTTTACAGCTTCGCAATTGTATTCGCTATTGCAATTATACCCATCCTTCGAATCAAAAATGAGAGGACTGCAAACATATCTACTGAGAATGGAATCAATTCCTCAATAAGGAAAGGTCTCAATTATGTATTTAAGGACAGAAGACTGAGGGCACTTGCCATAATTATACTTGCAATAAATCTTGCATTGGGTTCGATTGGAATATTCATGGCATATCTAATACAGGATCAGTTCAGATTGAGTGCCATATATTTCACAATGCTCGGAGTGAGTCTTGCTCTGGGAGTTATTTTTGGATCAGCTTTGGGATCACTAGCCAGGGGAAAAGTAGGGGCTTTTACGATATTTACGATTATGCCAATTGGAGGCCTTCTGTTTCTTGTTGGTATAAATAGGTCCATTTATCCAGATTATGCAATGATCGCTGTAATTGGAATTCTTATCGGTGTAATCAATGTCGTAATAAATACAGCAATAATAAAAACTGTAGACAGAGAAATGATGGGAAGAGTAAGCGGGACTATCAAAACACTCGGTGTGAGTTTAACGTTCTTCTCCGGAGCTATTGGCGGGGTGCTGATTCAGTTAATAACACTTCAGGGAGGGTTCTACTTTATAGGTGCAGTGGTATGCATAGCTTCGTTTACTCCCCTTATATTCAGGGAATTCTATGACATAAGAATCTAATCGTAAGTAAGATGAATAAAATCCCCCATTCAGACATTTATATTGATTTGAGATTTAAGATATATGCACATCTGTGTCTGATAGATGCTTCTTGGACATAAGATCCTGTCATGCCGCAACCAAGAATGTTCTTAAACAAGGATCATGTCTTTGAAAAAGAGAAATTAATACATAAAAACTCAAAGCAATGACGGCACTGCAAGCATCGCGAAGAAAAGATTGAATAAGACTACTATCGTGATGATGACAAATTTCATGTCTTTTCCAATTGCAAACCAAACAAGCCTGATAATCACCACACTGATTGATGTAAATATCAAAAACCACAGTCCAAATGCTATAAAATATATCCCGTCAAGTTGAATGAGCCCCAGAATAATGTATCCGGTCGGTATGTTTTTTGAGTCTATGCCATGCATCATAGAATAAGAGTAACTTGCAATCTGTTGCAGTGTAAACCCGTCTCCCCCGTTCCTTATGAATAACAATATGACACCTGTGACGATAAATATAACACTGAGTATTGAACCGCCTCTCAAGAAATGACTAATAACTATTGAGTCGTCAAAGTTTTTCATTTGCCATGCCTCCCTTTAACCCCCCTTTTATTATGAAAGAACAGCAGAATTATCGTCAGGGCCGCTACAATCGCTGCAACGGAAAACTGGAATACAGAATTCACTAGAACTATGTTGATCTTGTTCAATCCGCTGAAAATCATGTCCAGACCAAGGAAGATGAGAATTGAAAAAAATATCAGGCGTATGTCCTCGTTTGATATCTTAACAAGAACCTTGGAACCATAATAAGCACCAACCAGAACACCAAGAGCGGTTGCAGCAGCAATCATTGGCTGAATAAATCCGGCATACCAGTAGATCGTGCTGCTGGTTGCTGCAGTTATACCTATCATGAAATTGCTCGTAGTTGTTGTGACCTTCATCGGCAGGTTTAGTGCCCAATCCATTCCAAGTACCTTCAATGCACCACTTCCAATACCAAGTAGGCCGGAGAAAAAACCTGCAAAGAACATGATCGTTTCTCCGAGGTACCACCTTGAGCCCTGATATTTTATAGTTCTCTTTAAATGCTCATCAAAGTAACTTCCGGTTAATCTGAAGAATCTGGTACTCCAGTCTGGTTTCGATTTCTTGGGAATCTCACTGTGTATCTTTTTTACTGCCGGGTATAAGGAGAATAACAGCACGGCACCAAACGTTATGTATACAATCCAGGAAAGGGAATGCGCATACATATAAATCGCAACAAAAGAACCGACTATTGCCCCTCCAGTAGTTGCCATCTCTAAACTTATACTAAGGTTTACATTGGCTATTTTCTCCTTGGTATATGCACTTGCTGAACCGTCGGATGTGGCGATGGTAGAAATCAGGCTTGCCCCTGTCGCAAATATTATCGGTATTCCATAAAACAAAGTCAACATTGGAACAAGTATAGTTCCTCCACCTAATCCTGTCAGGGAGCCGAGAAAACCGGAGAATACTCCGGCCAGCATTATAGAAAGGAATTCAATTATGATCCCGACTATATTCATCATAGTGATCACGACCTAATTCGACCAATCCCTGTTCTGCAGGCGTTAACAGAATCACTGAAATTGGAGCAAGTGACTCCTTCAGTAATTCGCTGCCGGCAGAATCAAAGAACACTTTTTCGAATGTTTCCAATTTACCCACTCCTGTCAGTTTCAGTGCGACTGTGCGTTTTACAGAGCGTAATGCGTGTTTTTCGACAGTATATTTGCGTGAATGTTTTAACTGTTCAAATCCGGCCTGAAAGCAAATTGAATCATTTGTACTACCTATACGATAAAGAGATTTGTTTGATTTTTCTATAGTTTTTTTCAATTCCATAAACACTTTTGGAATAGCGGTGCCATCAAATCGATGTGCCATCTTTTTATTGTATGTAGAAAAGACCTCTGAGAAGATATCTGATTTAAGTTTTTTAAAAATTGAATATAGTCCAGTGTAATATTTCGATGAACTGATGTCAGATGAGGCAGCCATAACATTCACCATACATGTATGGTGCGATTGAATATAAGAAGAGAAACTTACATAGTAATAATAATATATGAAAAGTTTTAGAGAAACTGACAGCTGGCGGTCAGTTTTACATAAATCTGGTATATTTCTGTCAATACCCTCTTCGTTTCTGATAGCATTTTCTGCAGTTGCTTTGGCCGATTACGATCTAAAACAAGGAACATACAAGATAAATTATTCAGCAACTAATGACTGGTTTCCTGCAATGATTCTTCTCATCATAACTCCCGTCTGTCAGCTATTCTGTCTCTTACTTCAAATACCATTTATCCCTGGAAATTTTTTCTTACCCAAATTAGCCAAATCATGGTGCAGTACTAATGGCCCTTGAAGCCTAAAATAACAACATCACCATCTCTTCCAACAGACAGTGCGGCCAGACTTGATACGTTTTCGTTGATGAAATATAAATTGTGGCAGTAAGGAAACTCCGTCGACCCGGAAAAACGTCCGTAATAAGCCCTTCCGAAAATGAGGTAACACTTATGTTATTATCATTGGTGACCGCAACGCCTTTGGAGATGTCCATAGATCCAATGATTTCTTTTATTCTCATGAAATTAACGTAACGGTTAAAGTTCCCAACACCACCGTCAATACCTAGTTTGTTACAAACTTATCGATTTATGCATTCACTGGGACTGTCCTGCTATCGGTTTCTGATGTTTCCTGTGGTTTTTTAGTAATTACAAGAACCAGGATGACTGAAAGGAATGCTAACCCAACTTAATGCGTTAATTTATGATCCATCTTCTACCATTATGTGAGTCATACTGTCTGCTTGCGAAGTCATACTGTCTGCTTGCGAAGTCATAAATGTGCCAGAATACCATAAGAATCTGAAGAATTTAATGCTTCCAATATAATGCCGTGAGCCGGGATCGAACCAGCGACCTCCAGATCTTCAGTCTGGCGCTCTCCCAACTGAGCTACCACGGCAGTACCCAGCACCTATGTTAAATCTTTATATAATTTCTTTGCAGTTTTTTCTGCTGTAATCATTCTGGTTCTGAAAGTAACAAAATGCCTGTCATCAAATGTGATCAAATTTACGAAGTATAATATTTGATGCTGCATAACTGTCAGGGTTAATGCAGAATTCGAGAGTTCTCAGGAGACCAAGAAAGAGAAGGGACTTAGTGCAGCCATATATATTGTCCTCTATGTCTGGCGGAACAATTTCTATTCTATACGTTGCATTATCACTGAAAATAGACGTTCTATCTTTAGCTTATTTCAGCCTTGGAATTGTATTTTTTATCTTTCTGGTCATATATATTTTTGCGAGGATTCCGGTTGATATTGTAAGTTATTCGAAATATCGCAATTTCGTTGAGCCAGCCTCTTTTTTGTTACTTGCGTGGTCTCTTTACGTCTTCACAAATACTTCAAAAATGACTGGCATTTATTTTGTATCTGTTCTTATGGGTCTGTCCCTATCTGCTGCAATCGTTTCCATAAACTCCAAAATTTCAGAAGACTTCAGCAGTTCATCGATCAGGATCAGCAGGAGGAATGCACTGGCATTGGGCACTCTCTCGGCACCTGCGGGTCTGTTGATAACATCTTTTTATGGAATTCACTATGCCGGGCTAATCAACATGATTGAATATATTGCTCTTTTCTTTGGAACTCTATTTTTGTTTATAGAAATTTACAGGTTCTTTGTACGTAAAATAAAACCAAAGCAGGATCCTGTATTTGTAACAGTCAATAAATCGCTTGCACCGTTAAAGATGCTGGGGAAGATAAGGGGGAAGGCATTCTTTCTGACCACGATTCTTATTGATATACTTTTCATATTTGCGGCATGGTCCATCCTGATTTATCTACCGTATTATTCATACACATTGATAAAATCAGCAAAATCATCATTCCTGATATTTGCTGGTATTGCGCTTTCCTATGTTATATTCAGATTCGCCGGACAGCATATTAGGTCAAGAAAATTTTTCATTTCCTCTTATTTCGTCAGATCAGCCGTTTTTATAATCGCATTCCTGATTCTTTCCCTTGCAGTCTCAGTGATTGACCTTTTCCTTGCACTCCTGATCCTGTCTTCTGTTGGTCTTTTCGAGGAGGGTGCCAAGAACTATGTATATTCTGCCTTTGATTCGAGCGATCAGCAGATTGTCAAGAGGTCTTCCCAGATTTTAGTTCTCCCTTTCATAGTTCTGGCACCACTTTTTTCCTATGAGTTCTTTTCAATTTCTTTCTCACTAGGATTTGCTTCTGCGATTATACCGGCAGCTATATCATTACTTCTGACAACGTTCCTAATCAGCAATCCTAAGATTACAAAGCAGTAAAAAAATAAGTTTATCTCTTTTTAAGCATTTCTTATAATATGATGCCGGGTAGGATGAATTCACGGGAGGTCAGGAGAATGATGGCCCAGATGGGCATTAAGTCAACTGACATGACTGATATAAAGAAGATAATTATGGAGGGTACTCAGAAAAATTATGTTATTGAGAATCCACAGGTTACATTGATCGAGGCCCAGGGAGAGAAGTATTTTCAGATTGCAGGTGCATTCAAGGAAACAACAAAAACAACCTCAACTGAACCGGTTTTCCCATTCACGGAAGAGGATATAAAACTCGTGATAGAACAAACCAGGGTTGACCGGGCAAAAGCAATTGAAGCCCTGAAGAGGACAGGCGGAGAAGTCGCCCAGGCAATTATAGATCTGTCATCGAAATAGATGTCGTCTTTTCCGGACTATGATTCAATATACAGGAAAAACGTTCCTGACAGTACAGAGGAAGATAAAGTTAAGAAAATCGTAGAAACGACAAAGGCCAGTATTATTAAAATTCTTCAGGAAAAGCGAATCAGTGCAGAGGTAGAGCTTGTTGGCTCCACATCGAAGGGTACAAATTTGAAAGGAGGAGACATAGACATTTTCATAGTTTTTCCCCAGAGTTTCACGAGGGATGAAATTGTAAAACATGGTCTTGAAATTGGTCACATGGTCCTGCCTGATGCGAAGGAAAAATATGCTGAGCATCCGTATGTTTTTGGTTATCTGGAAGGACACAAGATTGACATCGTTCCATGCTACAGGATAAAGTTGGGTGACAGGGTGAAGAGTGCAGTTGATCGCAGTCCGCTCCATACAAGGTGGGTTATTGAAAATATAGACGATGCAAAGAGGAAATGGGTTGTCCTTCTGAAGGTGATGCTCAAGTCACTCGGTCTTTATGGATCCGAAATATATCGATCCGGTTTTTCAGGTTATGTTTGCGAGTTGCTTGTCATCCGGTTTGGAAACCTGGAAAATGTACTGGATTTTTTTGCGTCATCAAACAGGAGTCTCGCAGTATCTTTTGGAAATAACAATGTGAAGGATGAATCTCCCCTTATCGTTGTGGATCCGGTTGATCCTTCAAGGAATGCAGCCGCAGCAGTTAGCATGGAAAACCTGTCGCGGCTCAGGGTACTCAGCAGGGAATATCTTATAGAAAAAAGCGAACGTTATTTCAGCTGGCAGGGGACTGAAAATATAAGAAGTCCTGAAAGAGGGACAGCGTACAGGATAATATCGTTGCCAAAACCAGACCTTATGGATGACATCCTGATCCCTCAGGTGCAGAAGATGAGGAAGGTCATTTTTTCTATGTCCGAAGCAGGCGGCTTTCATCCTATCGATACTGAGATTCTTGTTACAGATCGGATTAATATTCTTATTGAACTTGAAACCTGTCTAAGACCGGGAGTTATCAGGCATTACGGGCCTCCGGCATATTCGACCCAGACTCATAACTTTCTTGAAATGTGGAAGGATCGGGAAAAACTGAGAGGACCTTTCATCATTGGTGATAGAATTGCTGTTGAAATTAAACAGGAGCGGGATTTCGAATCATATATTATATCCGCAATTAAGGAAAAGGATATCGGTGCGCATCTGAACAGGCTGAAGGAAGAGATCAGGATCACAAACCCTGGTAAATCTGCAGGTAAACTGAAAATAGTAAGTAAGTACCTTGGGAGGACGGTATTTAACGATTAGCCACCCGAAAATATCTCGAGGCACTTTATCTCATCTTCAGGCCCGATCATTTCATCCGATGTGACAGGCCTGCCATTTTTAAGGAAAACGACAGATGCTTCCCTGACGCCAATCATTGTGGCCGCCTCTTTGATTGTCATAGGTCTCTCTATGTTTAAAGTCCGCCTGTCCCTTCCAATAAAATATATCATTTTCTCACAGCCCCGGGCAGATTTGAACTGCCGTCAACGGATCCAAAGTCCGGTATGCTTGGCCACTACACTACGGGGCTTTAAACCGCTATTCCAACTGGGTAAATAAAATGAATCACTTTCTCTGTACAGATGAAAGGAGCGAATCGCTATCTATGATGTATGTAGAACTCCCATCGGTCTGGCTTGCACATTCGATTGATCCATAAGAAACACTTTTTTCCTTAAGCATACCTGAAACCGAATTTAAAGCCAGATCTGGACGGTTATTTTCCCTGCTCAGGTGTGTCAGTATAATCCTTGTGGATGGTTTGCATATCCTTGACAGTGCCTCTGCAGACTGTAAATTCGATATGTGCCCCTGATTTCCGGATATCCTTCTCTTAAGCCTTTCATCATACCTCCCTGTAAGAAGCATATCCATGTCATGATTGGCCTCAATTGCAATAATGTCAGAATGCCTGGAAGCTTCAATCAGGTCCTCGCTGACATACCCAAGATCTGAGATAACCGATATTTTTGCTTTCCCGGATCGTATTACATAAGCAACCGGGTCAGCAGCATCATGTGATACCCCAATAGCGTTGAATTCAAAATTCCCAATAACAGCCTTGTTAGAGATAGAATAACTTTCATCCAGGCCCAGCG
>JAJZLW010000106.1 GCA_021850505.1 Thermoplasmata archaeon | reverse complement strand
AACCAGATTAAAGCAAGAAAATATAATTATTCCGCCCCTATTTCGGGATGCGTGGCCGGGATGGGGTAGAGGATATCCTTGGGGACTGTGGATCCCCGGACCCGGGTTCAATTCCCGGTCCCGGCCTTATTTCAAAAGTTAAGTGTCCTACAGCTTCTATGTGTAGAGTTGCTATGGTATTATTATAATAATGTTTTACAAAAATCCACAAGGAAAAGATTTTTCATAACTTCATGACAGCCTCTTCAATATCCACTAGAATGCTTATGGTAGAATTGGCTCTATAATTGGGAACTTTCCAATCATCGTCATTTTAGTTGTTATTGTCAGGATCCGTTTATCCTTTCGACATGTTGCTGGTTTATGGCTTGCTTTCCTTTTAATCATCTTGACCATGCTCCTGTTTGTCGCCATGAAAGTGATTTCCAATGAGAGAATACACGCTTAAGATTTTCAATTATCGCTTATAAATGCATTATATTCATGGAAAACTTTCTGACATGTAGGTTCCAGAAATTAATTTACAGGTTCCCAATATTTTTTGAAAAATAAGAGATTAATTGGAGTTATTTGTGCTGTTTTAGATAAATGTCAAAACGATCAAGGTTCATTACCTTGTTCCATGCGGCTACAAAATCCTTCACAAACTTCTCGCTGCCATCCGAGCTTGCATATACTTCTGCCACTGCCCGAAGCTCAGAATGAGATCCAAATATTAAATCCACTCTGCTTGCCTTCCATTTAAGTTTTCCATCTCTCCTGGAAATACCTTCAAAAGTGTTTCTGGATTCATCTGAAGGTTTCCATTCCGTTTCCATATCTAAAAGATTGACGAAAAAGTCGTTTGTAAGGTGGCCTGGTTTTGGGGTGAAAACGCCCATCTTTGAATTATTGTAATTTGCATCCAGTGCCCTCATTCCCCCTATCAAAACGGTCATTTCAGGAACAGTGAGATTCAGCAGTTGTGCTTTGTCAACAAGATATTTCTCAGGTCTCAATTTTATTGAATCCTTAACATAGTTCCTGAAGCCATCTGCAACCGGTTCAAGCACCTCAAAGGATACCGCATCAGTCTGTTCCTGCGTTGCATCCATTCTTCCCGGAATGAATGGCACGTTAACAGAATGACCCGCATCCTTTGATGACTTCTCGATCGCAGCATTTCCTCCCAGCACAATGAGATCAGCCAGTGAGACCTTCCTACTTCCCTTGCCCGAATTAAAGTCACTCTTGATCTTATCCAGTGCCTTGATAACTTTTGCAAGCCGGGATGGCATGTTTACCTCCCACTTATTCTGTGGGTTTAGTCTAATGCGTGAACCATTAGCACCGCCTCTTTTATCACTCCCCCTGAAAGTCGATGCAGATGACCAGGCTGTGTATACCAATTCTTGTACAGAGAGACCGGAACTAAGTATCTTTCTCTTCAGTTCTGTTATATCTCTCTCATCGATTACTTCATGATCCAATTGCGGAACCGGATCCTGCCATATGAGATCCTGTTTTGGCACTTCTGGTCCGAGATACCTCGCCTTTGGCCCCATATCTCTATGTGTCAGCTTAAACCATGCTTTCGCAAATGATTCAGCAAATGTCTCCGGGTTTTTCAGGAATCCTTTTGATATTTTCTCATAAACTGGATCAAATCTTAAGGATAGATCGGTTGTAAGCATTGTGGGTGGATGCGATTTCGAAGGGTTGTGAGCATCAGGTATAAGATCTGAGTCAACCCCGCCTTTAGCGACCCATTGATAAGCCCCAGCAGGGCTCTTGGTCAATTCCCATTCATATTTGAAGAGATTTTTTAGAAATCCAAGGCCCCATTTCGTCGGCGTTGACGTCCATGTTACCTCAGGCCCCCCACCAATTGTATCTTCACCCTTGCCGGACTTATAGCTGCTTATCCATCCAAGGCCCTGGGCCTCTATTGGTGCTGCTTCTGGTGCAGGACCAACAAACGTCGGTGAAGCTGCACCATGCGTCTTTCCAAACGAGTGACCGCCAGCAATAAGAGCAACGGTTTCCTCGTCATTCATGGCCATTCTTGCAAATGTTTCCCGAATGTCCTTAGCCGCAGCCACAGGATCCGGATTTCCATTCGGTCCCTCGGGATTTACATAAATCAGTCCCATCTGTACAGCTGCAAGCGGGTTTTCCAGATCACGGTCGCCAGTGTACCTTCTATCATCCAGCCACTCCCCTTCCGGACCCCAGTAAACTGATTGATCCGGTTCATACACATCGAGCCTACCTCCGCCAAAACCGAAGGTACTGAATCCCATGGTTTCGAGTGCTACATTACCGGAAAGGATCATGAGATCTCCCCATGAAATCTTCCTACCATACTTCTGTTTAATTGGCCACAGCAACCTTCTTGCCTTGTCTAAATTAACATTATCCGGCCAGCTATTTATCGGAGGAAAACGCTGCTGGGCTGAACCGGCTCCTCCTCTACCATCTCCAACTCGATATGTACCGGCAGCGTGCCATGCCATTCTGATCAGTAAAGGACCGTAATTGCCAAAGTCTGCAGGCCACCAGTCCTGCGACCTAGTCATCATTTCTGCTAAATCCTTTTTAACTGATGCCAGGTCCAGGGTTTCGAATTCTTTGGCATAATCAAAGTCCTTTCCAAAAGGGTTTGACTCCACCGAATTTTGTCTAAGAATCCTTAAGTCAAGTCTCTCCGGCCACCAGTCCTCTATCGTTTTCAGTCTCTTCATTGAATGATCTACGGGGCATTTTTCTTCTGACATTTTAATCTAGCTCCTCTATTTCTGCACTATTTCTGCATTTAATCAATCTTAAGCAAATCGACAACTCATGCATAAGCAACCCTTTAGTCATAAGACTATATTTCTACTAAATATTTAATTATTACTAATTGCTAATAGTTATTATTTATAAATTCTTATTCACACAACCAATATTCTGCTTTTAAGTGCAAATAATAAGTATCCTGAAAAGTCCAAATTGCTAAAATTAAAACTCAATGAGATTAATCAGTCGCCTTATCTTCGCGCGCCTGGTTTTCTAAGAAGAATTAAACTTAGGTGATTATGGTTTGATGACCAGGCTCTCAAGACCCCGCATTGTTATATTCTCCTTCCATTTTGGTTCACCTGCAATCCTTGCCTCCGGAAATTTCTCAAGAAGCAGATCAAAAACCACTTCAGCTTCCATCCTTGCAAGTGGTGCGCCAAGGCAGAAATGAATCCCTTCACTGAAAGAAAGGTGTTTGACGTTTTTCCTTTCGACTTTGAAAGAATCAGGATCCTCGTTTGCATCCGGATCTCTGTTTGCAGAGCCGAGCAGCGTAATTATTCTACTACCTTTGCTTATTTCAACCCCTGCAATATTAACATTTTCAGGTGTTAAACGGAAAGTCATCTGTACCGGAGACTCGTATCTCAGCATTTCCTCAATCCCATTTTTGAGCGCTGCTGAATCATTTTTCAGAATATCCATCTGTTCTCTATGACGCAGCAGGGTGTGAAAACCATTTCCAATCAGGTTTGTTGTTGTTTCATGTCCTGCAACCAGAAGGAGAATGCACATGGAAAGCAATTCAGAATGCGATAACTTTCCACCCGCGTCCATTATCTTTATTAGTGAACTTGTGAGATCATCTTCAGGTTCTTTGGCTTTTAATTCGATTAATCTGTCGAAGTATGATGCAAGTTCGTATTTTGCTTTTATGGACTTCATTAAATCTTCTCTGCTTTTCGTTGGATCCAGCGACAAGATCAAATCATCTGACATCTTTTTGAAATTATCCCTATCTGAATCAGGGACGCCCATCATCTTTGCGATAACATATGCTGGTACGGGAGCTGCTATAGAGGAAATAATATCAAACTGTCTTACCGCATTCATTTCAATAATGCTGCTTGTGATAGCCCTAACAAATGGTTTAAGAGATTCAATTACCCTTGGTGTGAAGGCCCTTGAAACCAACGACCTCAACCTTGTATGATCCGGAGGATCCAGTGTTAGGATTGATTTCTCTTCTGTCTGTGGATATTTATCCCCGTTTACAGCAAGAAACTGCTTTTCGAGATCATGCGTATTAAGAGTCATTCGCTGTTTTCCAAAATTTATATCTGTCAGTATTTTCCTGCAGTCCTCATATCGTGATACAAGATAGGAATTCAAGGAATCAACATATGAGACGGGAGAATTCTCTCTGAGCACCCGGTATATAGGGTAGGGATCATTAATCAGCACTGATGGGTTGAATCCTAACGTTTCATTACCTGACATAAGCCAAAGAATGCTTCTGGTTATTTACATTTTATTTATACAATTCTCAATAAGATACATAATCTGTTGTTTTTTTACTCCAGAATGATCCAGGCCGGTTTTGAATGTTCACCGAAAAAATCAGATTGGAACCATTCTAACTACGTTGCTGCCCCGTACTATTACAACGCCAAGTTTCCTGTTTACTTCCTGTGCCTTCTCCTCAACATCGTCTAAGACAAGGTTCATGTACTCGTCATATCCGATTAGTGAACCTTCCAGTGTTCTATTATCTTTCAAAAGCAGCGCGACCTTCTTATTCAACACACTTTCAAGCATTTTCATTGGCATTATCATTTTACATCACTTCAGTTATATTCATCCTCGTCCACAGGCCCATCCCTGCTCATAATGACCTGTATAAGTCCTCTAAGTACTTCCTTCATGTCTTCAAGTTCCTTTCTCATCGTATTTAATTCACTGCTGAGCTTGTCAACGCTTGTTGAACCTGATGTTCCAGTAGATTTAAAATTTCTTCCCATATAGATCAATCTTCCCATAGTCCTCTGCCAGCTTACGGCTTTCTACGTTCCCACAATTGTGACATTTAAGTGAGTTATTTTCGAGGAAAAGCATCTGTCTGCAGTTATTGCACTTCGCAAGGAGGACACCAAATTCCCGGCCACCAATGGATATATCTGTACCATATCGAGAAACAAACAGCTTGCCCCTGACATAGTCACCAATCCGAACAGGAACAAATTTTTCATCTCTGGACGATTCGACCTTGAGAGTAGCCTCCATCTTGGTAGGTATCAATTCTTTATGCCCTGGTTCCTGGAATGCACCAATGGCTATGTTGTATTTCCCGCGATCACTCTTCGTAACCTGTCCATAAACCACATCTCCAGGTTTAGGTTTAATCGTTACCTTAAAGGAATGCACAGACACAGTAAGGTTTTTTTCATCCTTAATCATAGTACCTGGCTTAAGGGCGATCAATTCACCATTCTGATCCAGCACGTTTCTACCCGGAAGAAACTCTTCCGACGTCCCCAATATGTCCCCCGGCAGGACCAAATTCATTTTTACAGTTGAGTTAACCATTAATAGAACCTTTCCGACAGCAAATGCAAACGATTATTATTGTCTGCACATTAAAAAGAAACTAATTAAATTTTGGTATTTTTCAGACAGAAATTCTGCTAAATTATAAGGTTTGAAAATAAAATATTTGAAACACTGTCATAGCAATAGATTTTATCTATTGTTCTGCGATGTGGCGTAAAGATTGGAATATAAAGATGTTTGTTGATAGGGCTTTTTTCTGTTTTTCCAGGACCGGAACACTGGACAGCGTCTTCGATTATCCTGGAATTATCGATACAACTGATAGATCTTTTTTCAAGTCAGAAGCTGATTCTAATTTTATATTTGGAAGGGAGATCAAGAAATACTCAAAACGATCTTATCTGGAGGCCGCCTCCGCAGATATCGTAGAACTTGATGATATTCTCGTATTCAGAAATGCATCATATCTGCTGCAACATTCATCTTCGTTGGTAGACGAGATGATGAAGATACATTCAATATACGGTTATAAAAAATTGATTTACGGTCCAGGCATATCTGACCCATTCCTTATACCCTCCCTTGTGTATCTCGGATTCTCAATTTTCGACGACATATTGCTGAGAAAACTTTCTACTGATCACTTTAAGATAACGCCTTTTGGATATGCGAAGTCAGAGGCTGATCCATTTGAAGACAATCTAAACTACGTCAACGAAGAGATATTAACTGTCAGAAGGGCTATTGAAAGCAGAACGCTTCGTGAATTAGTTGAGAAATACATTATATCTGGAAAATCCATTGAGATAATCCGAAATCTTGACAATAAATATGCAGATAAACAGATTTCTGCATTTCCAAGGGTAACACCCTTTATACGTGCAAATGAAATACTTTCGATTTACCGACCCGATCTGCTTCAATATAGAAAGAAAATCACCAATAATTACGTCAAACCTGAAGGGAGAGATTTTCTTCTGCTACTACCATGTTCAGCCCGGAAACCGTATTCATCCTCCAGGAGCCACCAGAGAATAATTGAGGCATTATCTGGATTGAGAGAAAATCTTCACGAATTGATAGTGACATCCCCAGTTGGTCTTGTTCCGAGAGAACTGGAGGGTATTTACCCTGCCGCATTCTATGATATACCCGTCATCGGGCAGTGGTTCGAGGACGAGAAAAAAATGATCTCAACAATGTTGAAATCTTATCTTGATAGGAATAAATACGATAGGATAATTGCATTCCTTCCAGAGGATCTGCTCTTCTTAAAGGAAGTTCTCCCGGAGGATTCAATATTTATAGAGGGCCGTTCAGGGAGACAATCGGATCTTTCTAATCTGAGAAAAGTCGTCTCCGATGTGACTGATAACAAATCCAGGCGCAGGCACTTAAACGAAAGATATGAGGAGCTTCGCTCCGTTGCCAGGTTCCAATTCGGAAACTGGATTGAACCGTATCTGGAAGGGACCAGGGCGATAAAAAGCTATAACCAGGATATGCTTACCAAAGCAGGAAAAGTCTGCATTGTCTTTAACCGGACTCAGGGAAAAGAAACTATCACCAGGGAAATTGCACCGGCTTTTCTTGAAAACACCAAGTTTCTGGTCGAAATAGACGATTTCAAGCCAACAGCCAATATCTATCCGGTCGGTATACTTTCATCCACAGAAGACATCGGAATCGAGGACGAAGTTGTCGTAGTTCACAATGGAGAGATACGGGGCGTGGGAGTTTCAAAAATGCCTTCAATTGCAATGCGGGATCTTAAAAAAGGCGTGGCAGTCAAAATGAGGAATTAATTTAGTTTCCGCCAACTGGTACCAAGATACTTATATAGTTGATTAAATTTGCAAAGAGTTGAACTCAAAAGGAGTAGCTGCATTTATCGCAGCAATTATAATTCTCTCTTCACTTTTCTTCTTCGTACACGTGGTGCCACCAACAGGTCCTGTTAAAATCCCTAAAAACGTGATACCACCACCTAACATAAATGAAACATTCTTCTATAATGAGACTTTGGTTCCCGTTACACTGGACACAGATAATGCTACACTTTTCAATTTTAGTTTTTCCGGAAATGCAACTACTGTTATTACAGGATACCTTAAAAATGCATCTTCAGGTCAGCTGATTCAGGGTTCTGAAGCGTTTATTTCACTTTACCCTGCAGGGGCAATCAGCAGGATCAATTCCGGTAGATATTCATTCACAGCTCTTCGCGCCGGTACCGGCTACTTTTTCATTAAGGTTCCGGGATTTGCTAAAAAGGAAGTACTGCTTACATTAACAGGAAAGACAGTCTGGTTGAATCTGTCATTAAGTCCTGCGGTTAAATATAGTGTTTCCGGTTCTACTGTTTATCAGAACGGGACAGTTGCTTCAAACGTGCAGATCATATTTTTGGGTTCATTCTCCAGCGGTACAGTCTCGTCAAACGGTCAGGGCTTATTTTCCATCGGCCTTTATAATGATTCTTACAGTATTACTGTTAACAAGAAATTCATAAATCCGCAACCTTATCCTTACGAACTCAATGTAACTGGTTCAAACATTATCAATGAGAAGCTCACTCTAACTTCGAACCATCCTGTATTCAATGTAAGCGGATATGTGCTGACGGCAACGCATTCGACGATATCAAATGCAAACGTTCACTCTTTCAACGACAACAGGACAACTTATACGAACAATAAGGGTTTTTATACCATTGAGGTCCCATTAGGAACGGACACAATCAATGCAAGCAGGGTAGGTTATGGTGCGAATCAGACCACATTATACATAGACACAAACAAAACTGATGTAAATATCACGCTCAACAGCATAAATCCATTCAAGACACCATCTTACCAGATTCCACCTCCGCCTGTACCTGTTTACAATTCAACGGTTAATTATTCTGCAAGGGGAACCTATATACTTGAAGGGAAAGTAAACAATACATTGGATGGTCTTCCAGTTGCATTGACATTATTGAATTTCATATCAGATGAAAACGGGACATACCGGGACACTCCTGTCGAGACTTCCATTAACGGGACATATCTCATTGAATTTAATTACCAGGGAAACTATAGCTTCCTGATCGAGACAATCCCATATTTCGGTTATTATCTCAATGTTTCTATTGTGAAAAATGTTACACTGGACAACTTCTCACTATCACCGAAGAGCAGTTTTA
>JAJZLW010000035.1 GCA_021850505.1 Thermoplasmata archaeon | reverse complement strand
CGCTTGTGGTTATACCCCCTTCAATTTCTCCAAGAGGAGGCAACGATCCATTTTTCTTCATCTGGTAGCTCTCCAGGCGATCAACGACCTTCCTGGCGTCATCTATTCTGCCCTTCATCAGGTACCATCTTGGGCTTTCGGGAAGATCCTTTCTATAGAACAATACAACAACAGCTCCGACTGCCCCTACTATAAAGTAAAGTCTCCATCCATATGAAAGTGCTGGGATCAGGAAATAACCAATTATTGGTGCTATTCCTGCACCAGTAAAACCGAAAAATGTGCCAAGACTCTGGAAACGCCCCCTGCTTTTCGACGATGACAGTTCACTAAGATAAGCAGATGCAATGGCCAGATCCGCTCCAATACCAATTCCAGTCAGAACCCTCCATGCATAAATTTCTATTATATTGGTGGAAACGGCTGTCAGAAGCGAGCCAAGAGAATAGGTAATCAATGATATACTGAGTGCCTTCTTTCTTCCCAATGAATCCGATATATGAGACAGGACAAACGCGCCAATTGGATAACCAATCAATGAAACGATTGTTCCGGTCGATGATACAACGGGTCCCGGGATACCGAATTGGGCACCGATTGTTGGGGCCGCAACTCCGATTGTAAGGACATCATACAAACCAAAGAAGTAGGCGAAACCTACCAAAACTAAAATAGAATATGACCAGGGCCAGCTTGAATACCGCTCCATTCGCTTACTTATTTCCACACTTGCATCTTCTACCATTTTTAAAAAACCACCTTAATAAGTTAGATCTGGTATGCGTATTTAAATATAGCGATAAAGCATTATAATATTATTTTCAAAATATATAACCTTTAGCATCTAATACGCAGAACTTATTGCTAGTCAATATTTTCTCACACTGACTCCTTTTCCGGAAGAATAAAGCTGAACTTCTTTTGTTAATACATGATATTTATGGGGATAAGCTAGCATATGTTTACAGGCAAAATTAACCTAAATACTGTATTCTCATTCAGTCGAATATCTTGCCGGGATTAAGAATTGCCAGGGGATCTATCGCCTCTTTAATTTTCCTCATTATATCAATCGACTCTGATGAATTCTTATAGTCCATTTCATACAATAGAAGATGCTTCTTTTGTAAACCGATTCCATGCTCAGCTGAAACAGATCCTCCATTTTTTACTGCGATTCTCCCTATTTCAGACATTAATTTTAGTGCCTTCTCGTTTCCTTCTGGGCTTCTTAGGTCTACAATCAGGGCAGGATGTATGTTACCATCACCAATATGTCCTGCAAGCAGGCACCTTATTTTGTATGACCTTGCCGCACTTGAAATTGCCATTAGCGTCTTTGAGATCTGTGAAGTTGGAACAACGATATCCAGCGTAATTGCGGATTCTTCATCACTGCTCCTGAGATTATACAAAGTCTTGCCAATGCTCCTTCTAGCCTCGTAGTACCTTTCCATGCCTTTCTTGTCTTTAACTATTTTCACCGACAGCGGCCTGCTTGTGTTTATTATATTTACTGCCTTGTTGAGATGTTTTTTCAAAGATTCTCTTGTGGACTGCAGTACAATCATAAGCATATATTTTGAAGTGTCAGGAAAGTCCAACAGGCCGGCATCTGAAAGTGAATGAAGTGCAAGGCCGTCGAGGAATTCAGCGATCATAAGCGGAACTCCTTTGGCTTTGAGGTCACTGATTGAGGATGAAAGATTCCCCATACTGGAGAAGAAAGAAACTATCATTCCAGTTGCTTCAGGTACCGGTATGATCTTGAGGTAGGCCTTTGTTATGATTCCGAGAGTGCCCTCGCTGCCAACGAAAAGTGAAGTGAGATCATACCCTATTGTTCTCTTTAGTACCTTTCCACCAACTGCAATTTTTCTGCCATTGCCAAGAACAACATCCAAACCCAGGACCCATTCCTTTGTAGTTCCGTAAGCTATTGCCCTGAGCCCGCCCGCATTGGTTGCGATTGATCCGCCTACTGTGGCGATTGAGGAACTTGCTGGATCTGGAGGATAGAAAAACCCATTTTTATTTAGTGCGGCATTGAGGTCAGATAATATTACTCCGGGTTGTACTGCTACATATCTGTCCCTTGTGTTGACCTCTATAATCTTGTTCATTTTAACAGTGCTTAATACAATTGATTTTTCAATGGGAACAGATGAACCAGTCAATGATGACCCACCTCCGCGTGTAACTATGCTGACTCCACTCTTCCGGCATATATCAATTATCTTGCAAACCTGATCTGAGTTTACTGGAAAAGCCACCCCAATTGGAGTATTTCCAGTAATGTAGGAGGCATCGCTCGAATATTTTCCAATTTCCTCCTGTTTATTCACATAATTTGCTTTGAGAAGTTTAGAAAGCTGGATATTGATATCCATACCTTAACATATAGCGATCATACATAAATTCGTTGCAGTTGTAAGATTTGGCATATATGTCTGGTATCAAATTTATTTACCACCGCTTCTTATTTGGTTATGCTTAAAATAGATGACCTTGCATCCAGTTATGATGGTGAAAAAGCATTTCTTCTCGGAAATGAGGCAATTGCAAGGGGAGCGCTTGAGGCCGGGATTGGCATTGCAACTGCTTATCCTGGCACACCGTCCAGCGAGGTTGGAGATACACTTGCGAAAATTGCTAAAAAGGCTGGTTTATATTTTGAATTCTCTGTAAACGAAAAGGTTGCATTCGAGATGGCCTATGCCGCCGCTATTTCGAAGATAAGGGCATTGACGTTCATGAAGGTGGTGGGGTTAAATGTTGCTTCTGACTCTTTCATGACAGCAGCATATACTGGAATAGAAGCAGGCCTGGTCATAATGACTGCTGACGATCCCTCTATGTTTTCATCCCAGAATGAACAGGACAACCGCCATTACGCAGAGATGGCACATATACCTCTGATTGAGCCGTCCTCACCTCAGGAGGCAAAGGATTTCTTAGTATACGCATTCGAACTTTCCGAGAGGGAAAAGATACCCGTTCTCTTCAGGTCAACAACAAGGGTTAGTCACCAGAGGGGAATGGTTCATCTTGGAAAAATCAGGTCAGGGAATGAAGAAGGGCATTTCGAAAGAAATATTGAGAAATACCTCCCGTTCCAGCCATTTTCAATGAAAATGAAAAGTGAAATTCTTGACAAAATGCGAAGGATATCTGATTTGTCTGACGGTTCATACCTGAATAGGGTAGAGGGTGATCGTACTTCGAAAGTTGGCTTCATAGTTTCCGGAGCGGCATATGGACCCCTCATAGATGTGATCAATGATCTTCGCCTCGATGTATCTGTATTGAAGCTTGGCATAGTCAATCCACTTCCTAAAAAATTAATTGAGGGTTTCCTGAAAAGCCATGATACAGTGGCTGTTGTGGAAGAACTTGATCCATTTGTTGAGTCTGGTGTGAGAACAATTGCACAGTTGCGGGGTTTAAGAACAAAAATAATTGGCAAGATAGACGGTGTATTTCCTGAGAGTTTTGAGTATACACAGGATGTTATACATGATGCGATCGGCAGATTTATTGACATCCCGGAGAAAAGAGAAAGACGTGTTCTGAAGATCGACATACCTGGAAGATCTCCGGTGATGTGCCCCGGTTGCCCGCACAGGGGGACATACTATGCGGTTAAACGCGCTGTCAGGATGTCTGGAATCAGCAATGTGATATTCCCATCAGATATAGGCTGTTATTCGCTGGGCATATCCCAACCATATGAGCTCTCTGACACGCTATTGAGCATGGGTTCATCTATTGGGATAGCACAGGGTTTCTCAAAGTCAACCAAACAGAAAATAATCGCCTTCATAGGGGACTCAACATTTTTCCATGCAGGCATTCCTCCATTAGTAAATGCTGTCCATAATGGTTCAAATATCATACTAATTATTATGGACAATGCAGCTACTGCTATGACCGGGCAGCAGTCAAACCCTGGAATGCCGGTCGACAGCATGGGAAACATGGCGCAGGAAATCAGGATAGAAGATATTGTGCGGTCATGCGGTGTGAAGAATGTTTCAGTAGTTGATCCCTTTGATACAAGAGAAACAATGAGATCTGTCAGTAATGCGCTTCGCAGGGATGATTTATCTGTTATTATAACAAGGAGGGAATGCGCGATCATAACCGACCATTCAAGAAGAAAATTGGGTGAAATAGTACCATATGCAATAGATCAGTCAAAGTGCACGCAGTGTGGTAACTGTATTGAAAATTTTGCGTGCCCTGCCATCACATATTCATCCGGAAAAATAGAGATTGACAGCAGGTTGTGTGACGGTTGCGGACTTTGCTCAGAGATATACGTCTGTCCATTCAGGGCTATCTCGACGGCGGTGAATTGAGAAATGACTTTAAATATCAGGGTATGTGGTGTGGGCGGCCAGGGAGTCATAACCGCAGGTTTGCTGATTTCTGATGCGTCAATTGTCAGCGGGCACAATGTAGTTATGTCCGAAATACACGGTCTGGCGCAGAGAGGCGGAAGTGTATTCGTGGACATCAGGATAGGAGATGGGAAAGGATCCATGATACCGGAAATGGGAGCGGACATGATAATAGCACTTGAATCTATGGAATCTATAAGGAACATTTCAAAATTGGCGAGAAACGGGCTCTGCATTGTAGGATCAGAAAAAATTCCACCAGTTTCACTTGGCATCCGGAGGCAGGATTATCCTGACATTAAGAAAATGCTCCTTTCAGATGGAAATGTAAGAGCCTGCTTCATTGAATCTGTTTCCCTGGCTGAGAGTTGTGGTGACTACCGTGCCTCGAATGTGGTTCTGCTGGGGACTGCTATGGCATCAGGCATTTTCCCTTTTGAGATGGATGACATGCTTGCTGCTATCTCCAGAAGATTCATCGGAAATGCATATATTATCAACAGAACTGCACTTGATAAGGGATTTTCTGCATTCAATGAAATCAGTTCTGAATTGAAGCAGGATGCTAGCTGAATAACATTGTAAATCCAGATATTTTACAAAAATTAAGGTTAACTTTTCTCCATTAGAGACGAATATAATATTGATCCAATAGAGGCAAATTTTCCTTCTGGTAATCGTTGTGTGGATACTACCAGGCATCCCACCCGGCATCCACCAGAAGAGATGATCCGGTTATCATTTCAGCATCATCACTTGCCAGGAATACAATTGCTCTCGCAACATCCTGTGGCTCCATAATGAATTTGCCTCCCTTTCTAAGTGGTATATTCCTTCCAAGTTCCGCAAGGCTTGCTGGGTCCTCTAAAAGTGACCTGGTTGCTTCTGTTCTGGTTCCACCAGGACATACTGCATTTACATTAATACCATGCGCGGCAGTTTCTACAGCCAGTGCCCTGGTAAGGCCTGTGATTCCAGCCTTTGAGGCTACATATGCAGAGAGATTTGCTCGCCCTACAAATGAAAAATTTGACCCTATATTGACTATCCTGCCCTGTTTTCTCTCCAGCATGTGCTTTATAGCGTATTTACAGCCTAAAAATGCACTCTTCAGGTTGTTATCGATAACTTGCATAAATTCATCGGCAGAAGTGTCAAGCACACTTTTGTTAAGCGAGATCGCTGCATTATTGACAACAACATCCACCTTACTGTATTTACTGACAACGAAATCAAAGAGTTCAGACACATCTTTTTCTGCTGTCATGTCTGTTTTCCTGAATATTGATATTCCGCCCATGTCAAGAATTTCTGATACTGTGTCTTTTCCACCTTCCCTTGGATTTGCAATCTTGTCCGCAACAATTACCACTGCACCTTCTTTCGCGAAGAATATGGATGCTGCCTTCCCGATTCCGGAACTGCCTCCGGTCACAATGACGACCCTATCCTTCATTTTCATGTTATAACATTTTCCCGCTCGTCTGATGCATCCATGTTGTCCTGATTATTGCTGGATTCACCCTGCAATTTAATCGAATCCTTTATGGATTTCTTTGCTGATTCGATTATTGGCAGGTACCCTGTGCATCTGCATATGTGCCCATTCAGGCCGTCCTTTACGAAGTCATCGAGGTTTCCGTTGAAATTGGTATTGATTTCGCTCTTATCCCTGGCTTCCCTGATCATTGACTCAATGGCATTCACAAAACCTGGAGTGCAGTAGCCGCACTGGAAGGCCCAGTTGTCCATGAAATTTTTCTGTATATGGTTCTTATCACCTGTTATTGGAATGTTCTCTGCGGTTTCAACCCTTCTACCATTAAGCCTGAACGATGGCATCATGCATGAATAGACAGCCCTGTCATCAATTATTAATGTGCAGGCGCCACAGCCCTCGCCTTCGCATCCCTGCTTTACCGCAGTAATACCGAGCCTTTCTCTAATAATATCAAGTGCACTTTCCCCTGGCTTGAATGATGTGCTGATCCTTTCACCGTTCAGTGTGAAATTAATCCTCTTCTGGTTTTTCATTTCAATATGCCCCCCTGCTCTGGAAATCTGTAAGAACCCGCCTGATATGTACTGCAAGTGTGTGTTTCCTGAAATCCGCGCTTGTCCTCTCATCCGACCTGAATTCTATGGATTTGCTTTCATTAACCAATGCAAAAGCCTCGTCTATCCTATCTTTTGTTAGCTCCATTCCAGTTAATCTCTCTTCTACAGATGATAACCTGACAGGCTCCGACTCAAGCGAACCGCCACCTATCGCTATCGCAATTTTATTAATTGTTCCGTCTCTGAAGTCTGCAGATAACCCGAAACTTATATCGCTGAAGCCGTGACCTGTTTTTCCTATCTTTACATAATGCGTATTGTTGAATTTGTTTAGTGGAATCAGCACAGATTTGATAATACCACCAGGTGGTATATTTGGTTGAAACATCCCTGAATATAGTTCTTCCAGTGCTATCGATTTATTTGAGGAACCATCATAGATATTCACTGTAGCTCCAAGTGCCAAAAGACATACTGACATATCAAAGGCAGGATATGCAGTAAAAACCTGTCCTCCTAAAGTGCCTAAATTTCTAATTTCCTTGGGTATTGATAGTAAAGCAGTCCTTGCAATATTAAGATCCCGGGTAAACTGGATTATGTCTGCAAGCTTTGTCATTGAACCTATCTCTAATGAATCATTATTTTTTTTACTGAAGGATAGCCCCAGTCCATCAAGATCAACCAGGCTTCTCACGTTGCTCATAAGACCCTTGTTCATAAAGATAGATATCCCGGTGCCACCTGCTACAGGCATTGCATCCTCATTCTCTCTGAGGAAATCACATGCCTCTTCCAGGTTTTCTGGCTTTAGATAATCCTTGACATTCGCGTTTAAAGGCATAATCAAAGAACTTATCCTAGTTCATATTACTTTGCAATCCGTTTAACTACAATGTCCTTTGATAATGCTTATTTTTAAATACATTACATTTACTAAAATCCTTAAAACGCTGGCTGGTGAAATAATTCTTAAATGATCAAAGCATTACAGTATGATGTCGTCAGAGATGAAGCCAAAGCCAGAGATGGATGGGGTCAATTCAGCGCTGTTTACCGGTCTTAAAAATGGAAAACTCCTTGTTCAGCAATGCAATGATTGCAAGAATTTACAATTTTATCCTAGGCCAATATGTGTTAAATGTGGTTCAATCAATCTAGGTTGGAAAGAATCCAGTGGAAAAGGGAAAATTTACTCATTTACCCTTATCAAGAGGGTTATAATGAATTCAAAGGAATTTGAATCAGAATTGCCTTATCTGATTGCTTCTGTCGAACTTGAAGATGGAGTTAGGATATACGGAAGATTGAAGGATCACAACGCCAGAATAGGGCAGCAGGTTTTCTTAGATCCACTGGATGCGGGTGACATAGGACTGCCCGGTTTTAAACTATCCTGATCATGCAGAAAGAATGGTCAGGCTTTCTCTTTCATGCTCCCTGGCAATTTGCAGGTTGATTACTTGTGGCGTCGAAAAAATATATATATTTTAATCGTAACTATCCACAGGTGGATGAGAGTGGAAAGACAGGCTTCATCGATGATTTTATCAAGAGTGATAATCCAGATTCAACCTGCCTGATTGACCAGGGGAAAATATTCTCTTATGCTGAGATCGACAATCTTGTGTCAAGACTTTCTTCATTCATTTCTGATAGAATAAGAAGCAGAGATGCAAGAGTTGCTATTTTCCTTCCAAATTCCTGGGAGTTTTTCGTGGTTCTGTATGCAACAATCAGGGCCGGGGGAATTGCTGTTCCTATAGATTTCAGATCCAGTACTACCGAGGTTGCCGAAATTTTGATGAAAACCTCTCCAGAATTGTCATTCATATTTGATGGGAAGTCACATTTCTTCGATGAATTTAATGGATTGAGAATTATCGTTGACACATCATTCCGGGAATGGATTGGGTCAATAAATCCAGTTAAAAAGAAAATTTCCAGAGAGGAATCCGATCCTGCCCTGATACTTTTTACCGGCGGAACAACCGGTATCCCCAAAGGTGTTGTGCTCTCGCATAAAAATATACATCACGTTGTGAGGAGTTTATCCGAGACCTGGTCTCTGAAACCCGGTAAAGAGACGTTTCTCCAACTATTGCCCGCAA
>JAJZLW010000082.1 GCA_021850505.1 Thermoplasmata archaeon | reverse complement strand
AGGGAGTTTACACTGAGGATTTCAGGGCTTCTCTACTTAGAGGACTCCTGGATGTGAAAGAGAAGAAGACCCACACCACGGAAGAAGTCAAGAAACAGTTGGGAATCCAGTGACAGACTTTGAGGTTCAATATTCAGAGGAATCCCTTTTCCAGCTTCGAGGCTTAGACGCCCCTGTAGCCAAAAGGATTATCAAGAAAATTGAAAGCACAAAAGGCGATCCACACAGGTTCTTTGTGAGGTTAGTCGGAAGAACTGAGTACAAGTTGCGAGTCGGGGATTACAGAGTGATCGTGGATATAGATGAAAATAGAAGAGCGATAGTTGTCAGATCACTGGGTCATAGAAAGAAGGTCTACAAGTGACCAACTTCATTCACTAGGCCGTGTTTTTTATTACGAAAGTCAATTACTGTTAGAATGGGCCGATTAGGGTCATGTAAGGGGTTTACTCGTACTGTTTTCTTTTAACGAATAAGACATACAAACATAAGCGTACTTATTAGATATGCGCATATCATATGGTTATTGTGGTATCATAACCTTGGAATCTGAACACACTATCATAACCAGCGCAAAGAAACAGATAATATGGGACCTTTATAGTAGAGTAGAATCCTGGAAGATATGGGATCATGGAATTGAAAGTGTATCCCTTGAAGGAGAATTCAAAGAATGAGTTCATGGGAAAATCAAGCCTGAAGGACAGGAATTATTAAGCTATAATAGGGTGTCTCATGTTCAACAACTGACGATTTTCATCATCTCATGAAATATCTAGAACTATGAACTCTAACAGAAACAAATGGAGATAAAGCGGGTCCGGAGGGGTTCGAACCCCCGGCCTATGGATTAAGAGTCCATCGCTCTACCTGGCTAAGCTACGGACCCGCATTAACGGCATATTACATAACAATTTATACCTTTGGAAAATAAGAATAGGTGATTATAATGGACATAACGAGTCGTTATTTGGACAAATGTTCTTATCATCTATTTGATCAGTGATCTATTGGAAGTTATAGTTAAGAGAAGCCCAAAAAGAAAGAAGACAATTAATGCACATATACAGAATGGCAAGATCATTATCCAGATCCCCACAGGCCTTTCAAAATCCGAGGAAACATTAATTATACAGAAAATGCAGAAGCGCCTTGAGATGAGAAAGAATGCTCAGGAATCTAAAAATAGAGAATTGCTTGGAAGAAGGTTCAATTTCCTGAACAACAAGTTTTTCTCAGGTAAGTTGGAGGCATCTCTATCATTTTCAGAACGACAGGAGTATAGGAATGGAAGCTGCACTCCAGCCAATAAGACGATCAGGATTTCGCATAATTTAATTGATATGCCTGTGTGGGTCTTAGACTACGTTTTAATGCATGAGATGACCCATCTGATATACAGCAACCACTCGAAAGAGTTCTGGCGAAAGGTCAATGAATATAAGTACACGGAAAGGGCAAGAGGTTTCCTGATAGCAAAGGGAATGGAAAAGGAAGATAACATTCCTGACAATTAGAATCCAGAATTAAATGCTGCAATAACACAAATTCCATTAATTTCCGGGCTGATTTCTGGATATACAGTTTCTCTTTTCTTAAATATGATGTTACTATATTCTAAGCATGGAAAGAAATGATGTCTTTAAGGAACTAAAGGATGTTGTTAGGCCAGATCACACGGCATTGATTGTATGGGATGTTCAGAACATGCTTGTAGGGAGAATATATAACAAGGACGAATTCCTTGGAAATCTCAATTCGTTGATAAAGAAAGCAAGAGAGAAAGGTATACCTATCTTTTTCACCAAGATCACACCACTGCCCGAAAGATTCGAATCCGGGCCAAGACTGGCAAACAGGTGGGGGCAGATGCCGACAGATCCTACAGTCTGGGATCTCACCGTAAAACCTGAAAAGGACGATATTGTTCTCAATAAAAACACCGCAAGTATCTTTATTGGGACGAATTTCGAGCTTATGGTAAGAAATGCAGGAATCAAGACTTTAATATTTACTGGAATAGCTACTGAAATTGGCGTAGAATCCAGTGCAAGGGATGCATTAAACAGGGGATTTTATTCTGTAATCGCTGAAGATGCAGTTTCTTCTGGCGATCAGGAAGCGCACAAACGCTCTCTGACCAATATGTCAAGAATGATGCTTGTAAAAAAATCATCTGAAATAATTGCAAATCTATAATTTTGTATCATTTCATAATTTTTAATGCCCCATGCATCTCTTAGAGGCAGAAATAAAAACAATTCCAATTAACTTATAATAACATTTTTAAATGCCGTGTTGTGCAAAACCTTCCGGTTGTAATTTTCATTGAAGTCGCTATGACCTTATTTCTAATTTGGGTCATCTATTATCTGCGGTCAGATCTATCCAATCTTAAACTCAAGACATTCTCAGTTTCTGTATTCTTTCTTGCGATGATGGCCAGCATGTTTAATGGAATAACATATTATCTGGTCGCTCCCAGTTCATTTATAAACACTGTTTTAGCAGTCAACTTTTCTATGATCCTAATGACGGTGGCAATAGTTTACCTGTTGGTTATTGCTGCAAGAGGAGAATTCAGCGGAATTTCAAGGTCTATATCAGGTACATTGTCATTTTTGCTTGTCTGGAACGAAATTTCGATGGCTGTTTTACTTCGGGTGGTCGCATTCGGTACTGCGGGTCAAGATTCGTTTGTCGATAGTCTCAGCTTCTTTAGCCTATCTATAACAAGCATACTCTTTCTTCTGCCAATGATCACAGAAATGGTTGTATTCATATTCTTGCAGCTTAGGTCCGGAATTGAAAAGCAAATTGCAATCTCAATTCTCCTGATGCAAATAGCAGATCCAGTAATGTTCGGTAATTCACGTTTTATTTCCATATTGCTCATTGCATATTCTGTGCTTATGATTGTGTCAATAGTTTATTTTTTCCGTGCGGTATATAGAAACAGGAAGATATTTGATCAAAGTGATGGACAAAGGAGTAAAGAAAGAAATATTGCGATCGATTTTGTATTCCTATTTCTGCTCACATCACTCAGCTTCATAGGTCCAGTTATTCTGCCAGCAAACTTTGGGCTTTCATATCTCGTCTTTGCGGTTTCCATGATAATTGCCATGGCACTTTATTTCAACATAATAATGGGGATGTACCAGAACTACAATACCAAGAAACTGCATGAAAAAACAGCTACCGGTTAGAAATCTTTTCCTTCAACCAGTGCCTGACATCATAATAGAATATGTTTTCGTATGGGCATGCATCGACGCAGTCCCCGATTCCAATGCACCTTGAATCCTTATATTCACCCTTCTCTATGAAGTTTCCTGGTTGAGAATGATTTCCCACCGGACAGGCTGTAGCGCAGTCTTTCGTCTTACAGTTGATGCATTGGTTCGGATCCCGAACCTTCAACCTGAAGAAACCGAATTTAGAGATGAACCTGTTGAAATTACCCCAGTGGCAATATCCAGTTTTGATGCAGCCGTAGGATCCAAAAAAGGGCATTGTTATGAATACGGCGTACCATAGAAAGCCAAAGTAAAAGAGGTAGAGCATGTATTCTGGATCAACACCGTAAAATGTCAATCTTAGATATCCCGTGGAATCCAGATAGGATACGATCCCGGCAGCAATGACAGAAAAATATACCATCTTTGATACAACAGAATATATGGGATTCCTGCCGGTTTCCTTATAAGTGAGTTTCTTTGTAAAATCAGATGACGTATTGAATTTTTTCATTGAATCATAAAAAGTTCCCTGATACATTACGGGTGCAGTGCAGAAAACTGAGCACAATTGTCTTGATCCAAACAGATAGGACAGGATACCGCTAATCAGATATGTGACGAGCATGGGAATGATCAGGTACGGTGCCAGGCCGCCCCCAGATCCTATTCCCATTGTCCAGCCAATGAATGGAAACAGTGATGAATCGGGTACCAGGAATGACGGGATCAGTATCGAATAGACACCATAGGCAAAAAGCATCAGTACCAGGCGGATTCTGGTTTCAAGTTCCCTTGTTTTCATGATCTTGAACACTACAAGGGAACCCATCTCTATGCCCATCATCACAAGGAACCAGGTCGATAGAGAAACTATGCTGAAGAAGTAAAAAAAGTCAAACAGCGATTTTCCCATCATTGCAATAAAAGATCCTGATATTGTTTGAAGGCTCAAAGAACTCATAAATCTAGAAGGACCATAAAATTCCAGGTCAAATACAGCACCCATGAAGAATTCAGAAACGAAGATCATGAGAAGAAAGAGGAAAGACCAGTTCCTCTTTGCAAGCCAGAATATCTTGGTACCAGAATTCAGGTATCCCGGATAGGTAGCTGCCCTGATGTAAATGATCATGTCAAATATCATTCCAGCTGCAATTCCCAGATAGGTGTGGTATGCCATCCAGAGAAAGACACCAGCCATCATTACTGAATAAGCCGTAAGAAGATACAGAAGGTATCTTGATGCATTCTGATGTATCGACATCTTACGGTAAAGATGCTCGAAGAGAAAAACAAAAAATCCAGTCATGACAGCACCCGACAGATATACCGCAACCGGCACCCACAAGGTGGCCTTGAAAGCAGCAGGAGCCAGTATCATCGAGACCGCCTGGACGGAGAAAATGACGATAGAAAAACTTCCAAGTGATCTGCGAACATACAAAATTGAAAGTACCATCTCTATGCCCATTGGAATTACAAACCAGTAAGTTGATACTGAATAGGCAACTGAAGACAGGGTATCGGTAAAAAGTAAATTATGGAATTTAACTGGTGATAGGAACAGATTGAAATCCAAACTCATTACGATCTCATCAAATATTATGAAAAATGCAGTAAATACAATAATAAAGTTCCGGCTTCCAGCAATGGAATCCTGCATAATCGCTCTTAAGAAATATGCCATTGAAGGCGCGAGTAGAACTGCCATTGTAATGAATGTAATCTCTATCGTATCAGGTACAGTTATCCTGCCGGGATATGCGAGCAGAATGAACGGACCTAAAACCATTCCAGTCATCATATCAAGCAGAACATAGGCAAACATCCTCCTGACATGATTATCTGCGGTACGTGCAAGATATATTGAAAAACTCATTCCTGCACCCATCAGCAGCATCAACAAGACGAGAATGTAGTAAACAGGAATGAACATTCAGACCTATACCAGAATGTAATTATTGCTCAATAGTCTTTGCAGGTTATCGAATAATAATTAGGATAAAAAAGGTCAGAGGTTTCTTTTGATCCTCGAGGTGTCAGGTTTGTCCGTGCGAAGTTCTCTTTTCAGAACCTTGCCAACAAGAGTTCTCGGGAGATCTTTCTTGAATTCCACGGATTTCGGTCTCTTGTAAGGTGCCAGCTGTTTTGAAGCAAAATTCAGGAGTTCCTGTTCAGTTACAGGCGAACCCTCCTTCTTTACAACATAGACCTTTACACTCTGCCCCCTCTTGGGATCTGGAACGCCTATGGCAGCTGCCTCAATCACATCGGGATGTTTGTAGAACACCTCCTCTATTTCACGGGGATATACATTGTACCCGCTGGAGATTATCATATCTTTTTTCCTGTCCACCAGGTATAGAAAACCAGAAGAATCGAACTTGCCAATATCTCCCGTTCTGAGCCAGCCGTCAATAATTACCTCTGAGGTTTCAGCTTCATTTCTCCAGTAACCAAGCATGACCTGTGGACCCTTAACCATCAACTCGCCCTCTTCACCAAGGGCAACGGTCTCAAGTGAGTACTGGTTTACCAATCTTAACTCGGTGTTTGGGAGCGGTAACCCTACAGACCCTATCTTTCTTGCATTACGATCGACAGGATTGGCAGTAACAACAGGTGAAGTTTCACTCAATCCGTATCCTTCTATAAGAAGACCACCGGTTATATCCTCAAATCTCTTCTGTGTCTCAACTGGCAGAGGTGCTCCGCCTGAAACGCACACCTTGATGGATTTAAGGTTATATTTTGCTATATCAGGCCTGTTTATCAATGATTTATATAGAGTGGGAACACCTGGCAGATAGTCAGGCTTGTATTTGTTGATCAATTTCAGAAGCGTTTCTGTATCTCTGGGATCCGGAACAAAAATCATTTTTGAACCCGTTGTAACAGGCAGGACAAGAGAGGTCATCATTCCATACACATGGAAGAACGGCAGGGTTGACATGTATATGCCAGGATTATTCAGGCTTGAGTGCCATGCTTTAAGCTGAGACGTGTTTGCGACAAGATTTCTGTGTGAGAGCATAGCCGCTTTCGGTGTTCCTGTGGTTCCACCTGTGAACTGGAAAAGCACGGGATCATATTGTGGATCTATCTTTTCCTCAGGCGAATTTCCACTCTTTATCAAATCGGTGAATCGGAATATTCTACCTGTGTAGTTAATAACAGGCGGCTTTGGATCATTCCTTGTCTTTCTCTTGTATACAAATGCGGCAAGAGGAGTCAGAAAATCTTTCACCTTTGTGACCACAATTGAAATGTCATTCTTCGCAAGATTTGCAACTTTTTCATAGTATAGATCCAGTGTTATGACAGCAGAGACCTCAGTGCTCTTGTATTCATCGTGTATTTCTGCTTCAGTGTATATGGGATTTGTCTGTACGACGACACCGCCTATCTTTGCAACAGCAAAAAATGAGATTGCATATTGTGGCGTATTTGGAAGTATAAATCCCACCTTTGCATCCTTGAAAAGTCTAAGTTTTTCTTTTAAATTGAATGCCAGGGCATCCACCATGGCGAGGAATGCCTTATAAGTGACTTTTTTTCCAAAGAAGACTAATGCGACTGAATCAGGGAACTTAGTTGCAGAGTCCTTTAACAATTGATAAACACTCTTATCAGGAATCTCTATACTCCTTTCATTACCTTTGGGGTAGCTCTTCTTCCACAATTCTTCAAGCGTCTGAGGGCTACTTTCAAGCTCAACCATAAGATAGTCAGATGATTTATAGTAATAAAATTTATTGATCCTTCAATGTTACACTTGAAGGCACGTGAAAAATATGTTATCCTTCATAGTAAACCTCAAGTCTTATGAAATCGCTACCGGAAATCTTAATTCTGAATTTCTTAATAAATGTCCAGATGATCTCACCAATTATGGCTGGAAGATCTCATATGCCGTGAATCCAATTGACCTTGAATCAGCTTCAAGAACATCAGGCAAGGAAATAATCGGGCAGCATGTGGACCCATTTACATATGGACCTTACACTGGCAAGGTCTCAATCGATTCGCTTCTTTCGATCGGAATCAGGGGATCTCTGTTGAATCATTCTGAAAACAGGGTCTCACTCACGCACATAGAATCAACAATTAAGCGGGCAAAGGAAGTTGATTTTGAAATAACAGTATGTGCAGCAGACGAGGACGAGGTATCCAGAATCGCACAATTTTCTCCAAATTCTATAGCGTATGAACCGCCTTCTCTGATCGGTGGGAATATATCGGTTTCCACATCAAAACCGGATGTCATTGAACGGGCCAGTAAAATATGCAAAAAATCTGGTGTCCGACTACTTGTGGGGGCCGGTATAAAGAAGGCAGAAGATGTCAAACGTTCAATTGAACTTGGCGCAGATGGCATTCTCGTGGCCTCGGGAGTTGTTCTTTCCACAGATCCGAAAAACGCAATAAATTCATTAATCAATTTTTAATTCACCCTGGTTAAATGGCAAAAGATAAAGATCAGGAAGTTTTTGTTGAACCTGAATTCAACGAGAAGGAATTTCTTGAATATGAAAAGGAGAGGGCAAAAGCAACCGTAGTAATATTCCTTATAGCAGCAGTCCTGGGTTTACTTTCAGGATATTTTTACATCATAGGGATATGGTACGTGGGCGTCCTCATAATGCTGGGAATTCTTGTATATTTCAGGAAAGTTTTCACTGCTCTGCATCTTAAGCTCCCACAGCGTGGAACCCATGTGTTCTTGCTTGTGATGGTATTTTTTCTCACATGGATAATTTTCTGGACAATTTTCCTAAATCCGCCAATCAGCAATATCGCAGGTCCACAGATTAGCAACCTCCAGGTCTCTGATTCGCATGGAAACTGGACATCATTGAGCGAGAAAAATGGTTTTTATGCGTTCCCCATACCACACAACAACGATCCACTCTCGTTCAGAGTTTATGTTTCATACATAGGAGCAATTCAAAATGTTTCTGTATCTTATTCGACCGCTGGAGGCAGCCCGATAACATTAACCTCAAACTATCACAACAGTTATGTCTATTTCAATGAAACCGTATCCACTGCGACCTACGATTTCACAGTATCGGTTCTTTCACATGGTAGTTATTATTCAAACACCTTCGACACCATATTCAACACACCAACTTGAGAGAAAACTCATATTAAGCCCATAATTATAACCCTTTCAAGGCAGGTGTAGTGTAGACTGGTCTAGCACGGAAGCCTTCCAAGCTTTCGACCCGGGTCCAAATCCCGGCACCTGCACTTCTATTGTATAATAATGTTAACGTTTCCAATGTTTCGTGCAGTTATTAGGAACCGCTATAATCTAATATTGCGTTGAAAATACCCTAAAGATGAAAGTGAAAAGGGCTGCAATGAAGATGGTGACAGTAGGTCCGTTACATACAAACTGTTATTTCATATCCTCTGGATC
>JAJZLW010000081.1 GCA_021850505.1 Thermoplasmata archaeon | reverse complement strand
TTGTGCCATCAAATGTTTCTAATTTCAGCCTTTACCCTGTTAACGGAACGTATTTTAATTCGACAAGACCAAAAATATACTGGAGTCCTGTTGATTATGCAAAAAATTATGTTGTTTCCATAAGCTCGGATACATTCAATTATTCTACCATAACAGACAATGACAGCATATCTCCATTACTTGAAAATGGAACCTTTCAGATTTCAATCTATGCAACAATGCTTGACGGTTTGCGGATAAAACTTTCCTCCAGGATATTCTATGTCATGGATTACGCTCCGTCGATATTGTTCAATGGAAGCAATGGTAACTTCTATTCATTTTATGGAGATTCAGAAAACAATTCCTTTTACATCAGTACAATGAGCAATATTACATCTGTTATGTCATTTTCAATAACGGGGCCATCTGGCTCAATAATATATTCGGTAAATGCCGAAAACATAGTTCAGTTCAATTCTTCCAATAATCGATACCTTTTCATCTCAAATGGTAACTATAATTTCAAAATATCCTCAATCGATGAGAGCGGACTCGAAAATTCTCTTTCATTCAGCATATCAGTCAATAATACAATCCCTTTCCCTGCTCTTGGAAACATTAATGCATTATACACAAATTTGACCGCTTTAAGCCTGAATGCTTCAGGACAGGAAAATGTATCCTGCATGTTTATCCTTTACTTCGGTGGAAATGAATTAGAGGAGGCTTCGGGAGCTTCCGCACAACTCACACTCTCAATGGGCACCGGTCAATATGTCCTTATTGCAAATGTGACGTCTGAATGGGGAAACTTCAGGAATTCCACTGTTCCGGTAACTTATGAGACAGCGGCTCCTGTAATCAATGCAAGCGTTAATTCATCAGGGGGCGGATACATAACCTACAGGATTGCGGATTCTGCGCCTCTTCAGTCTATATACATAAGGTATTTAGGGAAAACAGTTCAGCTTGATCCTGATAATGCATCAGGTCTCATCTCTCTGAACGTTAATAGAAATGATGTCTTCAATGCATCCATTTATGTTATAGACCGATGTGGAAACGCTGCAGAGATGAGTTTTAGGGTTGTGATCGATCATTATGTGAACATAACCGGCGCATCTTTTGACGGATATTCCATCCTCGGTCTCTCATTATTTTCAATTCATCTATCTGGACAAAATGCCGAAAACGCTACTGTTACAATAACTTATGGCAGAGAAAGTTCCACGGGCATGACACTCTTAGATCTTTTGACCCCATTCGGTTATTCTGAGGCCACGGCATACGTTAATTACCAGAACACCACTCTGATATATCATAAGAGAATATTTTCAGTCGGCTGGTACCCATTAATTGCGGCTGCACTTCTCGCTGCTGCTTTCTTAGCTTATGGAAAAATCAGGGAAAATAAGGATGATCGGGAAATAACCGATTTTGTCCTCTCCTGCGACGGTATGAGGATAAAGGCTGCCATTAAGTCCGCAAAAAAAAGGAGGATCAGCGCCCATTCAATCAAGACATCTTTGAATGCACTTTCAAAGGAGGGATCAATCGAGATTGGGACCGATCCGGATGGAAAAGAATATATTGTCAGAAAAGGCGGAAATTGATAGATTTATCAATTGTAAAATAATCAGGGAAGATGAAAATTTCTGATCCAGGAAACATTGGCAACCTTACGATAAAGAATAGAATCGTGATGGCGCCGATGATCTCTAACCTTGCAAACCCGGATGGATCCACAAACGAAAACCATATCGCTTACCTTACGGCAAGGGCAAGAGGTGGCGCAGGTCTGATAATTACTGAATATACATACATTGACAGCATTAATGCGCGTGGATCCAGGAATCAGATGGGAGCATATACGACCTCATTTGTGCCAAAATTGAAGAGGGTAACCGAATCGATCCACGCCAATGACGGCCTTGCGTTTATGCAGCTGGTTCATGCAGGCGGAAAAGCGCTCAGGACGGAAAACAAAGCTGTTCCTATGGCTCCGTCTGAAAAGGACTACATGGGCAGCATTCCGCGTGAAATGACCGAAGATGACATTGAAAGTACTATCAGGAACTTTGAATCCGCTGCAAATATTGCTAAACTGGCAAAATTCGACGGGGTTGAGATTCATGGAGCACATGGTTACTTGGTACATGAATACATATCGCCATCCCTTAACACAAGGAACGATAGGTATGGGGGCTCTTTCGAGAAGAGACTAACCTTTCCCCAGATGGTGATAGATGCAGTCTCGGGAATAATTGAAAACGTTGGCATCAGGCTCAGCCTGTATGAGGATGATCCGGGGGGTTTTCAACCTGATTACGGACTGAAGGTGGCTGAATCTCTTAAGGATATAGATTACGTGCATTTTTCAGCCGGTAACTTCAATCCACCTGGTTCATCAGCCTCTTTCTATTCAAATGAGGCGCACATAGCAGAACGACTCCCCAGAAAACCGGAAATTACAACGATACTGGTGGGTTCTCTGATCGGGAAGGACAGCATAAACAAGGCACTGCAAAAAGCTGATTTTGTGTCCATAGGAAGGGGAATGCTGGCTGATCCTGCTTTTGCGGAAAAGGTCATCAGTAATCCTGATCTTCTTAGACCATGCATCAGGTGCAACCAGGGATGCAGGGACCTGACCTTTGGAGAGGTCAGATGCACCGTGAATCCTTCTACCGGTCATGAGAGGGATTTGCTGCCAAAGTTCAGAGGAGAGGTATGCATAGTTGGTGCTGGAATACAGGGGCTGGAGGCTGCTCTTTACGCATCAAAGACGGGACTGCATGTGATATTGCATGAATCAGAACCGAAAATAGGGGGACAGATTAACAAGATTACTGATCCGTTCAAGAAAAAGGCATTCCTGCCAGTCCTTGATTACTATAAAAACGCACTCTCAAAGGCAGGCGTGACAATAAAGGTGAACAGCAGATTTCAGGGTGAGGGCATCTATTGCCTGCCAAAGAAGACATATCCGGATATACCGGATAGTGCTGAAAGAATTCTAAGCAATATCTATCAGCACCATGATCGTATTCTAGAACTGAGCGAAAAAAGTAAGATAACTGTAGGCTTGAAGAGCCTTTCTTCCCTGGACAGGGCAAGAGCACAGTCCTTTCAGAAGATTGCATCTGAAAAGGGGATCACTTTCACTGATGATGGTGAATTTGACTTTTCATTGCTTGACAGCAACCAGTATGATATATATCAGGCAATGATTTTTGGGAGAAATAAGGTGAAGAAATACATATCTGATCATTCGAATGAATTTCTATAACCTTTTTTCATGCTGGAAATAGATGCTTTGCCTGGTTGCCCAATCCCTTTAGTAAAATTTATGACTTCAAAGTGATCTCTATTCATGACAAAAGATCAAGAAATATCATATAGTGATTTTTGATTTGGCTTTTCTGCATACATGAATAAAAAACTGGCATCATCATCTGTCGTTATCGCGCTTCTCCTTCTGGCAGTTATTCCGGCGATAGCATCCGCTTCAGCGCCACCACTGCCCCCAGAACCGACGTCTCTGCCTTCGATCCCATACATGTATAATGGTACTATATACAATGTTGTTTCGAGCGACTGGATAACGGATATCAATACAGTATACAACAACAAATCCTATGTTTCCTATAACTGGACAGGCAATGCAACTGAGGATCTGATCCTGTTTGATTTAAGTTATACGGGCTTGAATCCATACGGCCAGCAGATAATTGAAAAGATGTCTGAAATAGGTGCACCATCCACGGCGAATTTCACCAAAGCTTTCAATCAGACAAAGAACCTTGCCTCGCAGGTCAAAGATTTCACGAACATTCAGGCCCTTGATTCCGGAGCCTATCCGGGTTTTTCATGGTCTGTGCCGAAGATCAAGAAACCGGTGACTGAGGATATCTATGTTGGAGTGCTTGTAGCAATAATAGCCTCTATTTTTGTCCTGTATTTCGTGTTCAACAGAAGACGTTAAGGACAGATTCACAATTAAGACAATAGATAAATACGAAATCAATTTATGGCAGTTGATCGAATGCAGGATAGATTTGTTGTTGGCGTAACCGGGGGGTCTGGAACCATACTGGCCCTGAGGCTTCTGGAAAACCTGAAAAGCTATGAGACCCATCTTGTAATAAGCGAAAATGCCAAAAAAGTCATGGCAGAAGAAACCGGGTTTCCTCCTGAAAGGATGCTCAGTCTTGCAACCTATACTTACGACGATAAGGACATTGCGGCAAAAGTCAGCTCGGGAAGCTTTATCTTCAATGCACTGGTGGTGATACCGTGCAGTATTTCAACTCTGGGAAAAATTGCTTCAGGAATATCGGATACATTGACTACCAGGGCATGCGCTGTCGCCTTGAAAGAGAGGAGAAGGATGGTTCTTGTTCCAAGGGAGATGCCATACAGTACAATAGTACTTGAAAACATGCACAAGATCTCACTTGCTGGCGCGATTATTGCACCAGCAAGCCCGGGGTATTATACAAAACCAAAAACAGTCGACGATATGGTTAACTTCATTGTGAGCCGCGTCCTTGATCTGATGGGTGTTGAAAACTCGCTCATAAAAAGATGGAGATCCGGTGACACTTAGATATTTCACGGACCACATGTTGGGCAGATTGACCAGATGGATGAGGCTGCTTGGGCTGGACACGGAATATGCGAGCGCCGATCTCGATGATTCAACAATCGCAAAAAGGTGCGAGGAGACCGGGAGAATCCTGCTGACAAGGGATAAAGAACTTCATCGCAGAAGCATGAATTCCATCCTGATAGAATCAACCGATCATATTGATCAGACAAGGCAGGTAATCCGGACGATCAAAATGGACGAGAAGCTGTTCTTTACAAGGTGCCCGGCATGTAATGCTTTGCTGCAGGATGTTCCATCTGCATCGGTAAAGGGAAGTGTTCCGGATGGAGTACTCGAACGTTACCAGACAGTCATGAAATGCCCGGACTGCGGAAAGATATACTGGAAAGGTGATCACTACAGGAATATATTGAAAACAATAAAGGATCTGATGGATGAAAAATGAAAGTCTTTCATATGTCTGAAGCTGAACTGAATGTCGTGCTTGAAGGCCTTGATGATCTCTGGTATCTGGAAAATATCTTACATCCTGGAGATCAGATATCGGCTCTGGTAAAACGCCGGGTGGAGAAACAGGCGGACATGACAAGAAGCAAGGAAACCGACAGAAAGCCTGTCAAGGTATTGATATCAATAGAAAAGATTGAATTTCAGGCTTTTTCAGATCGAATAAGGATTCTTGGTTCAATAGTATCTGGTATTGAGGATGCGATAGGAGAACATCAATCAGCAATTTTCAAACCTGGCGATTTGATTGAGATAAAGAAGGAATCGTGGTTGCCGAATGAGAAAAGGATGCTGGAAGATTCAGTCAGGCAATCCGGGAAAGTTTCTGAGGTATTTGTCTGTCTTGATGATGAGGAAGCAAATATATTCGTAATGCTCACCTATGGAATTCAGTTTTCTGGCAGAATTGAGTCCGGGAGATCTGGCAAGTACTTTGATTCAGATTATAATGAAAGAGACTATTTTGAAAATATTGCGAAAGCGCTGTCTCATTATATTGTGAAAGAAATGAGGATCACTATAATTGGACCGGGTTTCACAAAAGATGGCCTGTCCAGATACCTTAAGGAAAAGAAGGAATTTTCTGGAATACAGATTATGACTGCATCAGCAAGCAGGACTGATGAAGGTGCCGTCTATGAATATATCGACAGCGCGGAGGGGAAAAAGGCGATGTCGTTATCGAGACTGACGGAGGAACAGTCGATACTTGATGATTTTCTTAAATTGCTTAAAACTGGAAACATGGCTATTTATGGTGATCTTGAGATCAGAAATGCTGCCAGTCTTGGTGCCATAGATAAACTCATTCTTTCTGATGATGAGGTTCGAAATGAATCGAACATTGAACTGATAAACATGGTTACAGGAAAAGGCGGTAAAATAAGCGTTGTAAGTTCGCATGGAAATCCAGGGAAGACAATTAAGGGATTTGGTGGAAAAGTTGCTATTCTTCGGTATCCTGTTTCGTAATCGATCTGAAATAACTGGAATCTTTACTGTAAAATCAAACGTATAATTTTCGAAGTAAATCTGCAGTCAAAAATTAATATAATTTATAAGGCTTCCCCGTAGGTCTGCTCCGATAGTGTAGTCCGGCCAAGCATACCGGCCTTTCAAGCCGGCGACCCGGGTCCAAATCCCGGTCGGAGCATAAAATTCAAATGAATTTAGTATTTTATATATTTTTACGAACTAGTTAAACGTGCTATTGACAGTGATGAGAAAGGAGTCGTGTAAGGATGGTTCTTTTCAACCTATGACCTTTATATTAAACTTCACCAAATTTTCAATCTTGCACCGGGGTCACATGAAATTTAAAGAGAGTTCTTTCAAACGAGTCAATTCTCCTACCTCTTCCGTTTAAGGTTTATGTGGACCTGTTTTTTACGATCATTTTCACCTGGAGGATCAGGTTGTGTCTGGGTCTATACCATGAATTTGCCAGTTCCGTTCTTTTCTTGTTTGCGTAGAGGATATCTTTCCTTTCCACGGATATGTATTCAGGTGGTTTGTGGTAATCAAGAAGCATTCCCTTCCCAATCATATCACCAACAGCGGTGTACGAATCTTTCCAGGACTTTCCGGATTTAAAAATTGAGAATGCTTCTGCAGTAGCATTTACGGAGTTTTCCATTGAGGTCGTTGCCTTCTTCTCGTCAAGTTTGAATTTCATCAGGAAGTCCTGAAAGTGGTTGAGGATCTTCTCGCATAAGATCACAAATTCTATTGTTTTGTCTTTTGATGTCTGGAATTCCCTGTGATAACCCGAACTTTTATTCACCAGAATCGTTGCAGATGCGACGAAATGCCCAATTGCTTCAGATGCGTAACCCTGAACCATTTCCAGAAAGTCTGGATTCCTCTTGTTTGGCATCAGTGAACTGCCGGTGCAGAATCCTTCTGGAAGTGTTATGAAAGCCATGTCTCCTGCGCTAAATGTTATAAAATCTTGTGATATTTTTGAGAGGAGGATCATTATTCTAACCATAAGCGATGAGACATTCAGATCATCAATGCCACGATAAAAACTTCCGGCCATTGGATTTTGGGCAATGGACTTGAAGCCGAGGTTTTCTGCAACGATTTTGAAATCCACCGGTGAAAGTGAACCGAAACCCGAACCGTAACCAAGTGGTGAAATAACCGAAAAATTTCCAGATAAATTAAGTGTATCAAGCGAAATGTCGAGAAACGTTCTGGACAAATAGTCAAAATAGGTGGAAATTCTTAACGGCATTGCCTGGCGATTATGAGTATAACCGGGCATCACTCCGCTGTAATCATCTTTTCGAGTGAACATTATCTGTGAAAGGGTGGTGAGATATTTCGAAATTTTAAGGAGATGATCAATATAGAAGGATCTTATGTCAATGTGGCTCTGTTCATTCCTTGAAAGAAAAATGCGGAGATTCTTGTACGCATCACCCGTCTTCTCTCTCATATATTCCTCTACAAATCCATGCACGTCTTCAACCGCTGGATCTATGGTGATTTTCTTACCAAGCAAATTCAGCAGGCTCGAAAGTATTGTGTCGCTGTCCTCTTTCGAAATGATGGATTCTTCCCTTAACTGCAACTGATAGGCAAGAAGGGAAACTACTTCATGATCCAGGAGCATAGAATCGATCTCCGCATCCTCCGCAGTCATAATATCTGAGAGATCTATTTCCGCTTCTTTTGATGCCCCACCGCTCCAGATTTTAACCACTGCATCACTCTTTGACCGTTATCTCATTAAATTGTTTCTTCCTTACCTTCGTTGTTGTAATTGTCTGGCTGCCAAACACGTAAATGAAACCCGGGGCCTTGCTCTGGTCAAATGTCTGGTTCTTCCCGTATGTTGACATGAACATGTCATAAAGTGAACTTGCGCTTTCGACACCTGCGGGAATAACGTTTCCTTTGTACAGCTTAAGTTTGACAGTTCCATTGATCAGCGCATTTATGCTATTCTGGAACTTTTGTATATGATCCTTGACGGGATCAAACCAAAGTCCGCTATAAACAATGTCTGCGAACTGCTCATCCATTACTTTTTTTAACTGGCTCTCTTTCTTGTTCAGGACCAAGGATTCAAGATATTTGTGTCCGTTTATTATTGTGATGGCAGCCGGGCATTCGTAGAATTCGTGGCTTTTTATTCCAACTACCCGATCCTCTATCATGTCAATTGCCCCAACTCCACACTGACCTGCTTTATGATTCAGTTCAGTAATCAGGTCCCTGAGATGCATTGGGGTACCATTGAGTTCCACCGGCAAGCCGCCACTGAAAGTAAGCGAAACCACTTCCGGTTTGTCGGGTGACTTTTCGACTGGCAGAACCCACCTGTACGCATCTTCCGGAACGCCATCGTCTATGAATTCCAAGCTTGAGCCTTCAACTGACCTGCCCCACAGGTTCTCGTCAACCGAATATTTTCCCCCATACGGAATCTCTATATCCCTTGATTTGGCGTACTCTACTTCCTGGTCCCTGTTCATGTTCATTTCCCTGACCGGTGCCAGCACGGTTAGATTTTCGTTCAGCGCCTTTATGGAAACCTCAAACCTGACCTGATCGTTACCCTTTCCGGTTGAACCGTGAACAACGGTTGTGCATTGGTTTTGCTCTGCAAATTTCACTGCCTCCATTGCCATTAGCGGCCTGGCAAGGCTAGTTGAAAGAGGGTACCTGTCCTGATACAGGCCGTCGTTCATTATGCCGGGAGCTACAAAATTATCGGAAAACTTTTTTGTAACATCCTCCGTAATAGTCTTTATAGCCCCCAGTTTTTTTGCTTTTTGCGCGATCCTATCTAAGTCATTCTTTTCCTGCCCAACGTCAAGGGTCAATGTGACGACGTCAAAATTCAACTGTTCCTGTAACCATTTTATCATCACAGACGTGTCAAGACCACCTGAATACAACAGGAGTGCTTTTTCCTTCATGAACGATAATTTACCATTGCAATATTAAATTAGTTAAAGATCATATTATGATTAATAGCATTATTGATTTACAATCATAAATAATGTTAAAATATACATGAACAATATCAATTCGATGAAGAGCGGCGTCAAGGAGAAGGTCACAGTAGCGAGCAGCGTTTCAAGATTTCTGACAGAAAACCCTGATCTTATGCTTTCGCTGAAGGCGGGAGTGGTCAACGTCAGCAAACTTGCACATCTTATATTAAGGGAAAATAGCGAACTGAACCCTATTTCCGTCAGGGCAGCATTAAACAGGCTTAAGAGCGGGGCGAACAGTGAGATTGGGAAGACCAGAGCTGATTATCTTCTAAAAAAGAGCAAGATTTCACTACAGGACAAGATATGTGTTGTTACTTCAAAAATTCCTCAAAACATGAAATACATATCCGCAACCTACCTTCAGGATAACATAGTATATATTGCGGACGAGATAAACAACAGGATACCCCAGGAGTCGCTGGGCATCCTGGTTGACAGGGACGTCAGCATGATTCATATATTCTCTTCGACAGAGATAGAGAAGACCCCTGGCTTTGTAATGCGTATAACACACAAACTTTTTGCGCGCGGAGTGAACATCCTCCAACTTATTTCATGTTCCAATGAAACAATCATAATACTGAATAAGAAGGATTCTACACTTGCATACGAGACCCTGACAATGACATAGTCTGGTCAGTGACAGATATTGAGTTCAACCGGGTTTTACTGACAATTTCCAGGAGCTTATCATCGTCAAAGTATCTTGTATCTGGACATCCCTTGATCTTCGTGAGTACTGCAATGACTTCACTGTCCGCCAGTGCGATGCCCATGCTCCTCAATTTTGACTCAAGAGCGTGCTTCCCGGTGTACTTGTCAATGGTATAGCTCCGTGTGATGCCCAGTGTAACAGGATCCATGAACTCGTATGTAGCAGGATTCCCAAGGATCCCGGAAACATGCACGCCGGATTTATGAACAAAGGCATATTCACCGGTAATGGGAAAATTAGGAGGCATTCGGATTCCGCTATAAGCCGCAACCAGTTGGGATAATTCCATGAGTTTGTCAAGTTTCGCTGCGTCGATTCCCATGTGGAACTTCATTGCAACCGCTATGATTTGAGTGGGTGTTATTCCAACCCTTTCGCCCAGGCCGTTGACTGTTGAATGAACTATCGTGGCACCTCCATCTATGGCAGAAAGGGAGTTTGCGACCGCGTTTCCCATATCATTGTGGGCGTGTATATCCAGTTCGACACCAGGGACATCCCTCCTTATGTTCAGGAATAGATCTTTTGTTCTCGCAGGATTCATTATTCCCACTGTGTCAGCTATGCCAATTCGATCTGCACCCGCATCCCTTGCAGTTTTTATTACCTCTATCAGATAATCATAATCCGTTCTTGAAGCATCTTCCGGCGTGAACCTTACCTTCACGCCATGGGATCTTGCCTCTGAGACTGACTCCCCTATTATGGAGATGGCCTCGTCCCTGGACTTGTGTGTTTTGGAAGCAAGATGCGTGTCACTTATCCCGTAGAAAATCGCCATTCTATCTATATCGAGTGAGGCTGCAAGCTTTATATCGCTGCTGACAGCCCTGCTGTGTACCACCACTTCCGAAGTTATGCATCCATCTCTCTTCATCTTGATTATCCTCTTAATTCCATCCAATATATCAGGCGAAACAGCGGGATGACCGACTTCAATCATCCTTATCCCGGCATCGGACAATTTTCTTGCGATTTCGACTCTCTGGTCTGGCGTAAAGACTACCCCTGGGGTCTGTTCACCCTCCCTGAGAGTGGAATCTAGAATGCCTGCGGCAGTCTTTGCTTTCATGCTTATAATCTTGTTCTCATTTTCATTCAGTACTTAATATTTATGACCAAAATTAGCCAATATTTGAAAATACTGGTCATAGATTTCAATAAATAAGCAATTCATTCAGAGGGCTGAAATTATGGAGTCTGTCACCTTTTTCGTATCTCCATTTCCGCCAAGGTCGGGGGTAAGGCTGTTCGTATTTTTTAATGATTGTTTCACAGCTCCATCAATTCTTTTTCCTAAATGTATGAGGCGTTCGTCCATGTATCTGTTTCCAAGCCAGTCAAGGAGCATTGCGGCAGAAATAATTTCCGATATTGGATTGGCTATCCCTTTCCCTGCAATGTCTGGGGCGGTTCCATGCGCGGCCTGTGCCATCGCCCAGTCATCTCCATAATTCAATGCGGGTGCTACTCCCAAGCTGCCGGCTACTGCAGCTGCCTCGTCGGAAAGTATGTCTCCATACATATTGGTGGTAACTATGACATCAAACATTGCGGGATTGATAATCAGATCATATGCCGTAGAGTCGATAAGCCTGTCATTTACAGTTACTCCAGGAAAATTTTTTGCCTGATTATAGAACTCCTCCCTGAAGAGGCCGTCGCTCATCTTAAGAACGTTTGCCTTATGTACTGCAGTTACCATCTTTTTCCTGGTCAAAGATGTTCTCAATGCGGCCTCGCTGATCTTGGCACTTTTTTGCCTGGTTATTACCCTGACCGCCATCGCAAGATCTTGAGTGGGCATGTATTCGCCAGAACCCTGGTACATGTTCCGGTCTGCATAAAACCCTTCCGTGTTTTCTCTTACAACCACAATATCAATTGGTTTTTGGTTTGTATGAATGTAGGTTTTGACGGGCCGGACATTGGCATAAAGATCAAATTTTCTGCGAATAGTTCCGGAAGGACTTTTGCTGTTTCCCGGGTATTTTCCCACCTCCAGAGGGCCCAGAATTAGGGAGTCGCAGGCAGATATCACTTTCATTGTTTCATCAGTGAGGGGGGCACCATGATGTGATTGCGATGCCCAACCGATATCGATCTCCCTGAAATTCAAAAGGGCTTTCACGCTCTCTGAGACCATTGCACTTTGTATCACTTTTAGAGTGGATTCGATAACTTCCAGTCCTATTCCGTCCCCTTTTCCAACAGCTATGTCATAAAATTCCTTCATTATTTTCACCTAAAATTTTACAGTGGTTTGGCATCTATATAACCGTTGTTCCTCAGGACTTCTATTATTCCCCCTGCCTCTATAATATTCATCAGAAATTTAGGAGGGGGCGTGAACGTGATTTTTCTCCCCCTGGTTATGTTGGTAAAGGTACCTTCAGCGAGGTCAATTTCTATCTGGTCTCCTTCCATCACCATTGATCTGACATCTGGAGAGGAGACTGCAGGCAATCCAACATTAACTGCATTTCTAAGAAACAGCCCATTCAGGCTCTCTGCAATTACACCCGAAATGCCAACGCCGAGAAGATTGGAAGCGGCAGGTCTGGATGAACCGACGCCGAAGTTCTTGCCAGCCACAAGAATATCACCTGCTGATACAAGGCTTTGCCAGCCCGGCCGGTTCGCCCACATTGTATATTTTGGCCTCTCGCTTTCTGGCAGGGTATAACAGATGTGAGGATACATAAGATCCGTGTTGATATCATCCCCGAATACCCATGCCTTTCCACTTAAAGTCCTGTTCAATCGGACGCACCACCGATGAATTCCGATGGATCAGTGATGCATCCCCTCACTGCAGAGGCAGCTACTGTAGCTGATGATGCCATGTAAATTTTTGCCTCTCTGGACCCCATTCGTCCTTTGAAATTTCGTGTTGTTGATGTGATTGCAGTTTCTCCCTCTGCCAGGATTCCCATGTGCCCTCCCATGCATGATCCGCATGTGGGGTTTGTGACCATCCCTCCAGCATCGATTATTTTACCGATATATCCAAGCCTGTTGGCTGTCCTGTAGATCTCCGGCGTAGCTGGCGTGACGATAAGTCTCGTATCTGGATTCACCTTCCTGCCATTCAGTATCCTTGCGGCGGATTCAAGGTCCTCAATCCTGCCATTGGCGCAGGAACCTATTATACACTGATCCACGGGAGTATTTCCTATCTCGGATACTGGTTTTGTGTTTCTTGATACAGAATCGGGAAGGGCAACCATTGGGGGAATTTCTTCCATGTCGAAGCTGAAGTATTTCGAATAGGAGGTATTCTCGTCAGGATAAACGGGATGAAAAGGTGCCTCGGCCCTGTTTTCAAGGTAATTCCTCAGAACGTTGTCATATGGAAATATGGCAAATTCTGCGCTCAGTTCAGCACACATAGTTGATATCACAGCCCTCTGATCCATTGCCATTTCCGTTATGCCATCCCCGGAAAACTCTATGTTATCGTTCGGTAAATCCCCTATATCTCCTGCCATCCGAAGAAAAACGTCCTTTGATTCTGTTGGGGATCTCATCTTGCCATTCAGCTCAATGTTAACGGTCTCCCCCACTGAAAACCATGTCCTGCCGGTGCATATCACCTGCAGCAGTTCTGGTGTGCCAAGACCCCTGCTCAGCATGTTGTAAGCACCAGCTGCTATTGAGTGGGAGTCTGTATTTGCGATGATCCTTCCCGGTAATAGCCACCCCTTCTCTGCTGCGAAAGCATGCGAAATGCCTGCTCTTCCATAATCGTAGAAATCGTCGACTCCCAACCGGTGGGCCAGCTTGCGTATCTTAGAGGTTCCTGTTGCCACTTCAATGCTTGGAGCTGGAGCAAAATGATCAAATATCACTGCCAGCTTGGATGGGTCAAATGCCGCCTTAGGCGGGTTGTTGATCAACTCCGGGTGAAGCCCCGCTATGTCCAGCATTATAACTCTGTCGACCGATACATCAACAATATCTCCCGGGGTAACTGCTTTATTCCCTGCAGATGAATGTGCCTGCAGGATTTTTTCAATCATGTTCAGCGGATTCACCTCCCTTCATTTTGAATGATCCAACGGACAGGCGAGAATGTGATGAGAACACCGATCCCGAAGAGAAGATGCCCACTATGATCCTCTCTCCAGAAGAATCAGTGCATCAGAGACTATTTCTGCACTCTTAATGACATCATCCAGGGCTATGTGCTCATTGTTTGTGTGCGATAGTCTCGTGTCGCCAGGGCCATAAGTTACAGTTGGTATGTTCCATGAATTGCCGAGTATATTCATGTCACCACTACCGCTTTTGAAGACGATACTGGCGTCTGATCCTGTTCTCTCACGTACTGCAGAGCGAAAAGATCTCGCCAGCGGGCTTTTTATGCTGGCTACATACGGTTTGACCTCACTCCTTACCTTAATTTTTGCAGGCATGGGAAGATCAAGGGAGGCACAAATCTGTGTAACTTCTTTTAGTATGTCGTTTTTGTCTATCGAAGGAGGAAACCTGATGTCAAGTGTTATTCTTGATTTCGAGGGGGTTTTGTTATCTGCTTCACCGCCACTGATGCGGGTCAATGCGGCAGACACCTTTGAAAACTCCATGTTCCCCGGATAATGAGAGTGTATTCTTGACCACGCCATTATGGCAGCTTCCACTGCACTCCCGCCCATCCATGGAGCACTTGCATGGAAAGACTCAGTCCGGAATGATACGTCGATCAGCAGTCTCCCCTTATATCCGACCGTAATGCCGCTGACATCGCCAGGTTCCCCAAATATCGCATAATCACTCCTCGGTTGGGTTTTCACGAATTCTAGTATTCCTTTTCCTGGACCCTCCTCACCTATTGCTGCTACTACTTTCAGTGTTCCCTTGAAACCGGACTCTTTTGCAATCATTGCGCCATAAAGAAACGATACCAGTGAGGATTTTGCGTCCACTGCACCCCTTCCATAGAGAATTCCATCCTTTACCCTGACCGGGAGTTTTCCCGGGACCGTGTCTATATGCCCACAGAGAACTACCGACAACCCTTCGCCGGGGAATGTTCCAATCCCGTTGCCAGCATCATCTGTTACCACTTCTGTTGCCCCGCATTTTTTGAGGTAATTATTGAAAACCGATACAGCATTCCTCTCCTTTCCAGTTGGAGAGTGGGTCTTCACGAGGTGAATGAGGGCATTTCCGATTTCATCGGTCACTTTGCTCCCTCCGTGACGTAATCAAGTATTTCACCGGGAATATCTACCTGTGCAACCCTGACTGTGTTTTTGAACTCGGTGGTACTGTTGACCTCGTGAACGAGATACCCACGGTCTGATTCCATTATGTCTATTCCGAATACACCTTTGCCAACGCTATTCGCGGCTTTAATTGATATCTTCTCTATCTCTGGCGTAATTTCACATTTTTCTACCCTTCCGCCTATGGCGGCGTTTGTTCTCCAGTCCCCCTCCGGCTGATATCTGTATATTCCGCCCACTACCCGGTCTCCTATAACGAATGTCCTTATGTCCCGGGGAGGCCTGTTCACATATTCCTGCATGTAGAAAATTGAATAAAGCGGATACATGTATTCCCTATCTTCGAGAACAGCCATAGCAGCCTCCGGGTCATTCAAAAGAGCGACCATCCTCCCCCAGCTTCCTGTCACCGGCTTAATAACGGCTTTGCCGTGAAATTTTTCCGCAAACTGTTTCATGGCAGTTTCATAGCTTGTTGAAACCGATGTATACGGTGTCGGCACGCCGTTAGCTACAAGGGCAAGAGATGTCAGCATCTTGTTGCCCGCATTAATTATGGTCTGGAGATCGTTCACGACAGGTTGTTTTTTATATTCGAGAAAGGCGGTGGAATGAAGTCCGCGGTAATATGATGTGCAGCGTTGTAATGTTGCGGCTCCAAAGTAATCCGGGACAGGGCGGTCAAAGTCCATGTCCATATCTTTGGCATCGACCATCTTCAGTTCTATCCCTCTTTGCTCAGCAGCTTTAAAAATTGCCTTTTCTTCCCATCTTATTGTATCATAAACCATTGACATCTGCATTTCAACCAGTCTCCTATTGCATTTTCAAGCGGTGATCCAGAGAGGCTTTCATTATGTCCAACGCCTTTTCAACCTCCTCCCTGGATACGGTGTACGGCGGAAGCATCCTTATCGTGTTTATTCCAGAATAAAGGGTGATCAATCCACGATCGATCATATCCATAAGCAGCGGGACAAACCTGACTTTGAGTTCCAGGGCGAGCATCATACCAATTCCCCTGGACTCTGAAACAAGCCTGTGGGAATCGGTTTCTTCCCTGATTCTCTGAAGCATGTATTTTCCCATCTCGCCGGCCTGTCGTACCATCCCATTTTTCAGCTCCCTGAGAACGACCTCACCGGCTGCACATGAAAGCGGGTTTCCTCCGGTGGTGGAACTTTGTTCCCCAATCTCAAGTGTTTCAACAAACTCTCTTTTTCCTACCGTGACTCCCATTGGTATGCCTCCCCCTATGCCCTTTCCTATTGTCATTATGTCAGGGGCAATGCCCCAGTGTTCGTGCGCCCACATCTTTCCAGTTCTTCCCAGGCCAGACTGAATTTCGTCCATGACAAGGAGGGTACCATAGCCTGATGCTGCTTCACGGACAGATGCCAGAAATTCGGGGTCCGGGAGGTTTATGCCGCCTTCTCCCTGAATGGGTTCAATAAATACTGCTGCAATATCCTCTTTTTTCAGCAGCGCAAGAATGCTGTCATAATCCCCGAATCTTACGAATTCCACCCCCGGGATCAGCATGCTTTCAAAGGACTTCCTGTATTTTGGTGAATGTGTTATTGACAAAGCGCCCAGTGTTTTTCCATGATATGCCTTTTCCATGCTTATTATTTTTTTTCTGCCGGTTGATTTCACGGCTATTTTTATGGCAGCTTCTATTGCTTCCGCGCCGCTGTTTGAGAGGTACGCCATGTTCAACCCGGATGGTGTGACGGTCATCAGTGTCTTCAGGAATACAGCTCTCGCAGGACTGTAAACCGATCCGTGCGTAATGTATATTTCATCCAGTTGCCTCTTAATGGCTTCCCTGATTGCACCGTTTGAGTGCCCTAGAATAGCAACGCCGTAGCCACTCATTAAATCAAGATATTCTTTTCCCTCAGCATCCCATATCTTTGTACCCTTGGCTTTTGCGGCCACCACCGGTATTTTCTGGTATGTTCCCGCAAGATGGGCATTCTCTATTTCCTCTATAAAACTGTTTTTCATCAATTTGTGATTACCGTCCTTTTTTCGGAATTTATCGCATCCGTTAATGGTCTCTCCCCGTTTCCGTTGGCTATGATTACCTCAGGAGTCCCGGCTTCTATTGACTCCATTGCGCTGATAATCTTTTTGTCCATCCCGTTCCCGATTCGTTTCAATATTTCCCTGGCCTGGTCAATGTCCAACCTGTCAACAATTCTTCCATCAAAGAGGATACCGTCAACGTCCGTGAGCATGATCAGCCTGCTGGCTTTTACCTCTCTGGCAATAGCCGAAGCAGCCCTGTCTCCATCAACATTCAGGGATTCATGCTCAAGGCCAACTGCGATGGGCGCGATCACCGGGATCATATTCTCTGCGAGTAAATGCAGTATCATGGTTGCGTCAACAGACAGTATCCTGCCCGTGTAGCCACCATCAATGAACATTCTCCTTCCCTTCTCGTTTATTGTTATAAGCCTTTTCTTTCTCTCCGCCATTATAGTCGGCCCGTCTATTCCAGACATCCCGAAGGACTTCAACCCTGCCCTCTGGAGGGCCAGGACAATTGATGCGTTGACGCTGCCACGCATTGCCATGAGGTAGGCAGACATTGTTTCTGCATCTGTATACCTGCTCCTGATCCCCTCTGGTGAGGTAACAAATCTGGCATCCATCCCGAGCCTTCCACAAAGTTCTGTGACAGCAGGACCGCCGCCATGGACAATTATATATCCCTCGTCCTTCCGCCTAAAAATGTCATTGATCAGGTTTTCGCTGATGCCTGATTTCATGAGACTCCCGCCTATCTTTAAAACGGTTACCAAGTCTTACACCAGTCTCATAGGGGACATCATTAACCCTTCGCGTTCATCGAAACCTTCCATAATGTTCATTGACTGAATCGCATTCCCAGCCGCACCTTTAATGAGATTATCTATTGAGCCTATGGCAACCACTCTCTTCACGTGCTGATCGATGGCGAATCCGAGGTCCACAAAATTTGAGCCGACCACAAGTTTGGGATCAGGATATTTATATAGCCCACTTGGGTCCATCATGAACCTTACAAACGGCTCCTTACCGTACATTGAACGATAAACTTTCCACAGTTCAGGCATACCAATGTCATGGTCAACAAAAACACTGCTGGTCGTCAGTATTCCTCGAACCATGTTGATCGAGTGCGCCGATATGGTGGCCGTTGTCCTAATTCCTGAAACATTGGAGAGTTCCTGCTCAATCTCCCCGATGTGCCTGTGACCTGACGGGCTGTATATCCTAACTGAATTGTATCTCTCGGAGAAATGCGTCGAGATGGATGGTTTATTTCCTGATCCGGAGGATCCGATCTTGGCGTCAACGATTGCCACTCCATTTATCAAACCAGCCTTTGCGAGTGGTGCAAGGCTGTAGATCGATGAACTTGCTATGCATCCAGGTACAGAAACGAAATGGGTTGATTTCAGTTCTTCTCTGTGAAGTTCCGGCATTCCATATACAAATTTTGAGAGAAGATCTGGCGCCGGATGTTCCCATCCGTACCAGATTGGATAATCAGCAGGATTTTTGAGTCTAAAATCTGCGCTCATGTCTATGACCTTCACGCCCATTTCAGCTATCTTCGGTACATGCTCAACAGACGAACCGTGTGGAACTGCCATAAAGAGGATATCCACTTTTGACGCAACTTCTTCTGGAGCATCATTTGTAAATACCAGGTCCGTCAATCCTTTCAGATTTGGATTTACCCTGAAGACGTAATCACCCGAATGCTGTTGAGAGGTTGCCACATTCACCTGGACTTCAGTATGCGACAAAAGCAGTCGCAACAGTTCGCCACCGATATATCCAGATGCTCCTATAATACCTACAGTCTTCAATTAGAACAGTCACCTCTAAAATAGAAATCTAGAGATCCGTTTTTAAAAAAATACAAAATGTGTAAAAACAGAATTTGATTATTCGCCCCAGTCCTCTTTCACATTTTCTGCAGCTTTCAAGATTATGGTTCCAGATACCACTTCCTGTATCTCATAATCCAATCCGCAGTCTTCGCAACTGATTATCTCGCCTTTTAGTGCATCATCGGGTGCTATTACTTTTCCACCACACACTGAACATTCCAGATCCATTTCTATTTCCTCTTAAGTTCAAACACATCCAGGAAACTTCGCTTCTGACTTACAGCATTTCCTCTGGGTTTGTTTTGTTCTACTGCGTTGATTTTGAAAAAATATTAATACTTTATGACCATAATTGGTCATAGCTTGGTTAAAATGACTAAAATGGAATTGAGCATTAACAGAATCGTTAAAAATATTGTCACAAATGACATTTTTCTTGCAACTTCTCTCAATAAAGGTTACGTTAACCTCAGCGCTGTGGCAAGAGACCTGATACCTGTAATAGAGACGAAGCTTGGTGAAAAGGTCAACATTGAGGCGGTTATATCTGCTCTAAAAAGAAATCGCGGCATGTCCAGAAGATCGGATGGGAAAGTATTCAATGTTCTCTCTGAAACAAGCGTGCACCTTCTTACCTCTATTACAAAGATTGTTATACCTGTGAAAAGAAATGAGAAAGTGTTCAGAGACGTGATCGATCTGAACCTTTCAGGCGCGTTATATATTTCCACGGGATCTGAATACACAACCCTTATTGTAGAGAACCGGAATCTCCCTGAAATATCAGACGCATTGAGAAGAGGCGTAATAGATAAGAGGATGGATTTGGCAGTAATAATTATCAAAGCTCCGGTTTCGCTGCTGGAAACCCCCGGGTTCCTGATGTCATTGTATTCAAAACTTGCTTTTACGGGAATAAACATCGAAGAGACCACGAATAGTTACACGGATGCAATTATAGTGGTAAGAGAAAGCGATGCAAGTGAAGCGTTCATGTCTTTGCTTGATCTCATAAACTTTGCAAAATCCCAATCTAAATTATGATCAGAAACAAATTACTTTTTACATTGTCAGTTGTTTAAAGAAGTTGAGATCTTCAGAGATATCATTGAAGAAAAAGAACTCCCTGATGCCCCCTAAAAGACTTCATCTGGAATTACGGACATTATTTTAATGACGGTTCAGATTCATACATACCTATTTCAGCGGACGATGATATATACTTTTTCACAAATGAACTCACATGGTTTTGAGCAACGCTTGAAACGGATATGCGGAACAGGCAGCGGTGACAGAGCGAGTCAGGTACTTTGCGACATAATGGAGAGGCTGAAAAAAGGGGTGCGTGAAAAACTCGATGATCCTCCGGAGGATTAAGTCTTTCTGTTGATGATGCAATAGAAGAGACAAGCTATCAGTAAGCAATGCGCACTAATGTTGTTACCTGAAGAACCCGAATCGAGGGGAGACTGCCGCAATTACTTTCTAATTGAAAAAGGTCCAGATTTTCGCAACGTGAAAACAACCTGTGCTAGTTTGTAGACCCCTCTTGAAGACACGTTTTTCATCTACTTTTGAAGATCAATTGATTGCCACATCTGAAAGTGACCTTGTCAAGTTGATACGAACGCTCAGACCTTACAAAGAGGCAATCGTTTTGTTAGGGGGGGGTTCTATATTACCGTATTGCAACATTCCTTTCAGAATTGCGGAAAAGAGTTATTTGTAGCGGCATATATACTATAAAATATGCTGGACGAAAGTGAATTCGATCGGTGGATCAGGGCAGCAAGGAATACCTTTTCGGCTGCAACATCCGATCTTGAAGCACACCATTATTCCTGGGCGTGTTTCAAGTACCAGCAGGCTGGTGAGTATGCTGCGAAGGCATTTCTCAGAGGTACTGGTTCTCTAAGTTTTGGGCATTCAGTTTCCGCCCTTCTCAACTCAGAGGGTTTCGATGCACAAATAGTGGATATAGCCAAGCAACTGGATAAGCTGTACATACCAACCAGATATGCTTATGCCTGGTCAGAAGGCACACCTGATGATTATTATACGCGGGAAAATGGTGAATCTGCAAAGAAAGGTTCGGAAGCAATTATTGAGGCAGTGTTATTGAAATGGAAATCCTTGAAAGACGAAGAAAAGAGAGAGAAGAAGTAATCGCACGAGCCCGCCAGTATTCTCTCGAGCTTCCATTCAAGTGCTCTGTACTGCTTATTGGATCTTATGCACGTGGAGATTTCAATCTCTGGAGTGATATTGACGTTCTTGTTGTGGGGGAGTTTTCGTCCAACCCAATAGAAAGATACGGCCAAATAGATTTCCCTCCTGGTTTTGAGGTCATACCAGTTAGAGTGGAGGAATTTCCTGTTTCTTTGAAGGCTGGCAATTCCATTATTGCAGAGGCGGCAAGAACCGGCGTGATCCTCAGAGATGACTATAATTTAGGTAAACTCATAAAATTGAGCACTGAATAAGCTCCATGAAGGCCTTTTTTTAGGACGCAATTACAATTGATATAGTATGAACAGCATATCTTCCACCGTTTAATTGTCAATAGTTCTTAGGTGATGCGAGGATTGTTGCCTTGCGGTTCAAGTCGACGGGAATCCGATGATTAGATATGAAGTGCCGGTTCTGGCCCTAAGAAAGGTGTATACAGATTATAAGATGTCGATTGGTCAAATATCTCCAAACTAATTCTCAGATGAATAAATAACCGTAGAACCAAATTTGGTTGGTCTTTGCAGACAATTTCTTTCTATAAATATCTATTTAGCCTTGTAAGTTATCCGAAACAATGGTAACTCCAAGGAAGATGACGGGAATCGTTGCTTCAATTTTGGTCCTTATAATATCAGTTTTAGTTTTCTATCTCTCCTATGTTGATATCCCAAGCAAGACAGTTGCATTCGGGGTAATAGGTCTTCTTTCGATTCTGTTCGCCATCATATCATATCTGATGCATGCTTTCATAGGTCAGAAAAAGGTCGTGAGTTCTTTCACATGGGGTTATTACGCCTTCGGGGTACTAAGTATGCTTATTGCCACAGTTGTGATCAAGCTGAATATCCTCTATCTTATCCTTGTACTGGTATTTGTCCTGATTTCATTCGCATTCATTTACTGGAGGTTATCCACAATGATCTCTGATCCGTCATAAGTAGCAGGCACTTTTCACCGTCAATTGAATAAATTTGTTTCGATCTGCTTTATAAAAAATATTTTGACATCTTGTTTTAATCTTCTTTAAGATCGCAGATGCATGGACAACATAGTGGAAGTAGCGGTTAAGTCTGGAAAGTTTGGTACATTAGTGACGGCGGTCAAAGCAGCTGGGTTGGTAGATGCTCTTTCCTCTGCTGGACCATTCACGGTATTCGCACCATCAGAGGATGCTTTCAAAGCAGTGCCAAAAAGCACTCTTGATTCGCTTTTGCAGGATAAGGAAAAACTTGGCAATTTATTGAAATACCATGTCGTCAGCGGTAAATATCTTGCGAAAGATGTTCTTGAAGCACTTAAATCAAACAAGTCTGCAGATATTGCAACATTGCAGGGTGAATCGGTACATATTTCACAGCAGGGAACTTTCAAGAAAATAGTAAAGGTCAATGATGCCAATGTAACAGCGGCTGACGTAATGGCCTCAAACGGCGTTATCCATGTGATTGATAAAGTCATAATGCCAAAAAAGCTTTAGAATTTTGAAAGAGAAAGATTATCAATTCTTTTTTGAAGGTCGGCCTTTACGGCTGGCCACTCCTTATCTATTATGGAATACATCATTGTATCCCGGATCGTTCCATCCCATCTTATCCTGTGGTTTCGCAACTTCCCCTCGTAGACGGCTCCAAGTTTTTTAATCGCTCCCTGTGAGTGCTTGTTGATGGAATCTGTCTTGATCTGAACCCTTATTGCTCCGAGTGTTTCAAAGGCATACCTTAGCATGAGGGACTTGGATTCAGGATTTACAGCTGTTCCCCAGAGGTCAGGTATGTACCAGGTGCTTCCAATCTCAAGTATTCTGTGTTCTGGTAATATATCCATGAATCCTGTGCTACCAACTATTTTTTCATTTTTCGCAAGCATTACAGAAAAATGCATGGACGTTTTATTGATCCGCTCAGATATTTTACTCCTTATCCATGATTCCATTTGCGATGATGATATAAAATTAGTTGGCAGCATTTTCCATTCAATTTCCCTTGTTGAATCGTAAAGAGCAGCAGCATGCTCAACCCGGATAGGAACAAGTTTCACAGTGTTTCCTCTGAGCACAACAGGTTCAATGTCAACGTTAAAAACCATATTATCAACACCTTGACGTTTGAACTCGATCAGATCAGTGTTTTCCTTGCAAAAGAGGCTGCAAATTGAATATAAAGTTCTGAATTCCTGATTATTTCATAGTTATTTATGAAACCATGTATCATTCCGTTTGCCCTTATGCTAACTACAGAAACATCGTTTTCCATGAGCATATGAGCAAATAATTCACCGTTATCCCTGAGTGGATCATATTCGGCCGTTACCATCATCGTCTCTGGAAAAGATGCAAGTTCTTCTTTAGAAAAGTCAAGGTAATTGTATCTGCCGCGTTCCGCACTTTTCTGATCGTTATCTGATCCTCTGTACGCCTTCCCGAACCATTCAAGGAATTCAGCATCAAGAAGGAAACCTTTTGAAAATTTCTTGTATGATTCTGTGGATGAAACGTCTCCGATTGCAGGATAAAACAGTATGAGGCTTCTGGGTCTATGCTCACCCTTTCCAGTACCGTTAAAACCCACGTGGATTGAAAGGGTTGCTCCGGCGCTGTCTCCCATGACTGATATCAGATCTCTGTTAAGATCAAGGGACTTAGAATTACTTATCAGCCATGAATAAGCAGACAGGGCATCATCATGGGCTGCAGGGAATCTGAATTCAGGAGCCAGCCTGTACGCGAGTGAGAACACACGCATCTGGGCGGTATTCGCAAGGTGCCTTACAAAAGCGTCATATTCCTCGACTCCGCCGAAGACAAATCCACCTCCATGTATGAATAAAATTGTTCCATGTCCATGAATTTTCTTTGGAGCATACTCCCGAATCCATACTTTCCTGTCCGATGATATGAAGTGATCCTTAATACCGGAAACCTCCTCTTTTCCTGCACTGTTTGCCATCTGTAGATTTACCGCTCTCATTTGATCAACGGGAATGTTATTGAAATCTATCTTACCAAGTGCAGACATTGCTTCAACATATTTCCTGGTATCTCTATCCAGCGCCATCGTTTATTATCATTATTCGTCTAATAAATCTATTCTGGATGCGTTGAACAATGCATCTGATGCCTAAGCATAAGTACTGTGAACTTTTTCTTTAATCACTTTTATATAATGTATAATTATCAGCCTTTGAGGGGACTTAATTTTGGTAGTTAATGCTGAATTTGCGATCGCTGCTGCTATAGCAATAGCGGGTGGTTTGATTGGAACAGGAATGGCCCAGCAAGGTATAGGAGCAGCTGGTATGGGGATCATCGCTGAGAAGCCTGAAAAGTTTGGACAGGTTCTTGTATTCTTCGTCATACCTGAAACATTGTGGATTATAGGCTTTGTTCTTGGTTTAGTCTTGTTGCTGAATATTTTCTAAAGGTAAACAATGGCTCTTGATGAAATCCTCTCTGAGATTGAGGAACGCCGAAAAGCAAGGCTGAACGATCTGAAGCAGGAATATGACAGGAAAAATGGTGAACTTGTCATATCCACCCAGAAGAGGATTGATGCTATGAGACAGGAATTTCAGTCAAATCTTACATCTGAGATAGCAAGCCTTAATTCCAGAGAAAACAGCCTTATTGATCTGAATGTAAAGAGGATCATAGACGATACGAAAAAGGAACTCATTCAGACTGCTCTCCAGAAAGTAATGGAATCATCTGATAAATTCAGGAAGAGCAAGGATTATCCAAAGATATTAAAGAAGATGGCTGATGAGTCCAGAAAAATTCTGGGAAAGTCCTGCAGGATCTATGTTTTTAAGGAAGATATGGAGCTTCTTAACGACGAAAATGTGAGTGAACTCAAATCACAGAAAAGAATCAGGGGCGGCCTTCTTGGCGTCTCGTCAGATGGAAAGATGGAGATTGATCTGACTTTTGACACAATATTCCAGTCGGAAAGGGAGAACATTGAATCGCTTCTTGCTGAAAAAATAAAGGGTGATTGATTGGACAGAACCTATACCGGGTCTTACGGCAGGCTGAAATCTTCACTGGCAGATTTCCTTCCGAACCAGTTTTTTGAGAACCTCATTGGCAGGGATCTTGAAAGCATACAGCAGATACTTTCACAGACATCATATAAGGAGGACCTTGATGCACTGGCCTCACAGTATAAGTTGCCTGAGATACTTGATCTTGCCATTAACAGGCACCTTATTTCAAAGAACAGGCTAGCCCAGTTTGCACCGCCCTCGGTATCCAGAAGATTTCTGCAATCCTATTTCCTGAAATGGGATATAGAGAATGTCAAATCCCTCATATCCGCCAAGGTGCTGGATTACAATTCACAGATTTCAGATTCGTTTATAATAAGTTACAGGAACCTGCCACTTGGTGTGTTTGCAGGCGTAATGACAAGAGAAGATTTCAACATAATGGCATCCTTGGGGAGTGTTGAGGCTGTTGTTGATTACCTCACAAAATTTGGCATTGGGACGTATATGTTGCAGTACATAGACGAATACCGGAAGACTAAAGATGTAACACCCCTTTTCTCCGCGATGGACAGATACCATTACAATACAATGCTAGAAAATCTTATTTTTTACAATGGCGACGAGGCATTCATTCGGGATTATGTGAGAGCTCTTGTGGATTCTCATAACATATTATCTGTCCTGAAGGGAATACATCTTGCATTGCAATGGGATCAGCTTAAGGGTTATGTTTTTCAAAATGGCCATATACCACTGACTGATCTTGAGGAGGCTTTGAGGGCAGGCAGGGTTGAGGATGCCTGCCAGCATTTCTCACGTTATTATGATCTGTCACAACCGCTGCAAAAATTCTCTGTTACAGGTCTGATATTTCATTTTGATCTCCATCTCAAAAACCTGATAACAAAAGAATACATGCAGAAAATGGCCTCATCGCCTGTTTCCCTTAACTCAATTTTCCATTTCATACTTAAAGCAGAAACCGAGAGGACAAATCTAAGAGCTGTGGTGGCTGGATCTCTATATAAGTTATCCCCTGAAAGAATTCGTGAAATGCTCATTCTGGTGTGAAAAATGGAAAATGAACTTTCTTCTGGAAGAATTGCCGTTATCGGCGAAAGGGAGCTTATATTGGGATTCAGGCTGATTGGAATGGAAAGCTCCATTGAAGTAACAGAAAAGAATGCAGGAACTGAATTCATGAAGTTATATCATTCCGGGAAGTATTCCCTGATAATGGCATCTGAAAACATAAAAAAAAATATAGATAGAAGAATATTGGATCAGATTGAAGTTTCAACAAACCCGTTAGTTGTATTCATTCCCATGCCAGGTGGGCATGACGAGGAATCTGTGGGTAAACTGGCAAAGAGAATTCTTGGCGTGGATATAGGAACGTGATTTAAATGGCAGGTAAAATAGTAAAGGTCTCCGGCCCTGTAATAGATGCGGACGATGTCAGGAACGCGAAAATGTTTGATGTCGTAAGGGTTGGAAATATAGGGTTGGTAGGCGAGATAATAAGGATAGTCGGTAACAGATCAACCATTCAGGTTTACGAGGATACAAGTGGCATTAAACCGGGTGAAAAGGTCGAAAACACTGAACTCCCCCTATCTGTTGAACTTGGACCCGGGCTGTTGTCATCAATTTATGATGGTATACAGAGGCCCCTTGACGTCCTGAGAGGAATGAGCGGTGATTTCATCAGCAGGGGATTGACTGCAGCTGCTCTTGACAGAAAGAAGAAATGGCATTTTGTCCCATCAGTCAAGGCAAAGGATTCTGTCACAGAGGGCCAGATAATTGGAGAGGTTAAGGAAACAAGCCTGATTGTTCACAGGATCATGGTTCCCCTGGGTCTTTCCGGCCAGATCACAAAGATAAGCGAGGGCGATTTCACCGTTGATGAGGAAATTGGAACTCTTAAAACAGACAGTTCAAGTGTGCCATTGAAACTGATGCAGACCTGGCCTGTCCGGTACTCAAGAAGAGTTCAGGGAAAACTTCCGCCATCCATACCCCTCGTCACAGGTCAGAGGGTAATAGACTCCCTGTTCCCTGTTGCAAAAGGCGGAACGGTTGCAGTGCCTGGACCTTTTGGATCCGGGAAGACTGTGGTACAGCACCAGCTATCAAAGTGGGCCGACAGTGATATCGTCGTATATGTCGGATGCGGGGAGAGAGGTAATGAAATGACAGAGATACTTACAACGTTCCCAGAACTTCTGGATCCGAAGACGGGCAAGCCCTTGATGGAAAGAACAGTCCTGATCGCAAATACATCCAATATGCCTGTTGCGGCAAGGGAGGCCAGCATTTACACCGGTATCTCCATCGCCGAATATTACAGGGACATGGGCTACAACATTGCGCTTATGGCAGACAGCACGTCACGCTGGGCCGAGGCACTGCGTGAGATCTCCGGCAGGCTTGAGGAAATGCCGGGCGAAGAGGGTTACCCGGCTTATCTGGGAAGGAGGCTGTCCGAATTCTATGAGAGATCCGGGTACGCTGTCATTACATCGCCTGAGAAGAGGAAGGGGTCGATCACACTGGTTGGTGCAGTCTCTCCTCCTGGTGGTGACATATCAGAACCGGTTTCGCAGAACACCTTAAGGGTTACAAGGGTCTTCTGGGCACTTGATGCGTCCCTCGCATCCAGGAGGCATTTCCCTTCAATAAACTGGCTGAACAGCTATTCCCTCTACAAGAATGATCTTGAACCATGGTATGCCAGGAACGTTTCACCTGAATGGAATAATGTCTATTCAGATACAATGGCTATACTGCAAAAGGAATCTGAATTACAGGAGATTGTCCAGCTTGTCGGATACGATGCGCTGCCTGAAAAAGAAAAGTCAACGCTTGATATTGCAAGAATGATAAGAGAAGACTTCCTTCAGCAGAGCGCTTTTGACGAGATCGACACATATTGTTCCCTTAAAAAACAGTTCCTGATGCTGAGTTCCATAATTGATCTTGGAAAAAAACAGGAAAAGGCGATAGAAAGCGGACTCGCTATGAATCAGCTTCAGTCCCTCTCATCAAGGGCAAAAATATCAAGAATGAAAGAGGTCAAGGAACAGGATGTGGATAAGTTCTTCTCCGATCTATCGCAGGAAATGAAGGATGATTTTGCATCCATTAAAGGAGGCGATAAAATTGCCGCAAGTTAGTTACAGAACAATCGGACAGATAACCGGCCCACTGCTCTTCGTTGAGGATGTTCCACAGGCCGCTTACAATGAACTTGTAAGCATTACGCTCCCGGACGGCGAGGTAAGACAGGGACAGGTCCTGGAGACACGAAACGGTCTTGCAATAATCCAGGTATTCGGTTCTACTTCTGGAATGGATACAAAGCAGACTGCGGTCAAGTTCTCCGGAACCACGGCAAGAATAAAGGTATCAGACAGCATGCTCGGAAGGGTATTCAACGGCCTTGCCTCACCGATAGACGGCGGTACATCGATTACGAAAGGAGAGATGGTCGAGGTTGTGGGAAACGCCATAAACCCGTACTCCAGAGAGGAGCCGTCAGAATTCATTCAGACCGGTATTTCGACGATTGATGGAATGAACACTCTTGTCAGGGGTCAGAAATTACCGTTATTCTCAGCATCAGGTCTACCACATAATGAGGTTGCAGCCCAGATCGCAAAACAGGCAAAGGTCATAGGTAAAGATGAAAGCTTTGCGGTTGTATTTGGTGCCATGGGCATAACCAGCGAGGAGGCAAACTTCTTCATCAACCAGTTCACGGAGACTGGCGCTATTTCGAGAGCTGTCCTGTTCCTGAATCTTTCCTCGGATCCTTCAATGGAAAGGATAATCCTTCCAAGGGCAGCCCTAACTGCAGCTGAGTACCTTGCCTATGAGAAGGAGATGCATATACTCGTCATATTGTCAGATATGACAAATTATTGCGAAGCACTGCGTGAGATATCGTCCGCTAGGGAAGAGGTCCCTGGAAGGCGTGGATACCCTGGATACATGTATACTGACCTCAGTATGATATACGAAAGGGCCGGCAAGATAAAGGGAAGAAACGGTTCGATAACACAGATCCCCATACTTACGATGCCGGGAGACGACCGAACACACCCGATACCTGATCTTACCGGATATATTACGGAAGGACAGATAGCCATGAGCCGTGATCTGCAGAGAAGCGGCGTATATCCTCCAATAGATGTATTGCCATCTCTATCAAGATTGATGAACCAGGGAATCGGTGCAGGCAGGACAAGGGAGGATCACAGAGGCGTGTCTGATCAGATTTACTCTGCATATGCAACAGGCAAAGATCTGAGATCATTGAGCGCGATAGTTGGAGAGGAGGCTCTCGGAAAAACAGACAAATTGTACTTAAGCTTTGCAGACAGCTTCGAGAAGCGCTTCGTGAACCAGGGAAGGAATGAGGATCGCACTATAGAGCAGACCCTTGATCTGGGATGGGAACTTCTTTCCGTGCTCCCAGAACAGGAGATGAAGAGAGTAAAGAAGGACTTCATCCAGAAGTATGGTAAATGGAAAAAGTGATAACCTATGCCGGTTGAAATAAGACCAACAAGGATTGAACTCATAAATGTCAACAGGAGGATCAGGCTCGCTAGAAAGGGCCTGGACCTGCTGAAGATGAAGAGAACATCACTTGTCATGGAATTTTTCAACATAAGCAGGACGGTTAGGGGAATGAGGGAAAGCATCCGTAATGATCTTGCCAACGGACTTGAATCTGTGAGGCTTGCAGAGGCTTTTTCCGGTGTAATGAATCTTGAGAGAATCGCAGATATGTCAGCCGATACTGATGCCAGGGTTTCAACCAAGAATGTGATGGGTGTCCGGATCCCGAGCCTTAATGTTGTGTATCATGAAAGCCTTCTTTCTGAAATATACAGATCTGTTTCCATACCCGCTATAATAGAGGATTCTATCGTAAGATTTGAGAGCATACTGAGGTCGATGCTTGAAATAGCAGAGAAAGAGAATTCCATGAGGAAACTACTGAGGGAAATAGACAGGACCAAGCGCAGATCAAATGCAATTGAGAACATACTGATACCTGACCTGATTGCAAACGCAAAGTTCATCAGGATGAGGCTTGATGAGATCGAGAGAGAGACATTCACGATGCTGAAAACTGTAAAGAGAAACATTGAAAGGAAATCTCTGCAGAATGGAGGTGGCGCGTGATGTCCTTTTACGACAGGAATGGAAAGAAGGTATATTACCAGAGACTGGACCCTTCAATTCTGGATAAACCAGCGGTCAGAAAATTTTTATTTATAAAACAGTTGATTTTTGCGATAAATATAGCAATAACGGCCACGGTGATATTGCTACTTTATATGGGGGTACTCTAGATGCAGGAAGATCTTGAAAAACTAAGGTTGATAAGAGAAAAGGAGGATCAGTCAAACCAGGAATTTGAGAAATTAAAGAAAGAACTGGAGGAGTCGTATCAGAATTTTCTGCTTAACTCCCAGAATGAAATCGAATCTGAGAGGAAGAGACTTGAATCTGACCGTATTAGCAGGATTGAATCTGAAAAAATGAAGCTGCAGGATCTCAGGGATGCCAGAATGGCTGATGCCAGAAAGAAGGCTGCTTCAATGGATCTTTCCCTAACAGAAAGTGCAGCTGTAAAGATTTTTGCAGAGGCAGTCAGGAAGTACCTGGAGAAGTGATATGGGCCTTAGACCGGAAAAAATGGGTAGAATCCGTATAATATCCCTGACAAAATACAGGCAGGGCATAGTTTCTATCCTTCACAGTATGAGGGTTATCCAGCTTGAGTCCGTATCGAAGGATTTTTCTTCCTTACTTGGCAGCTCAAACCTTGATGAGCAGGTAGATTCCGTTAATGATGAATTACAGAGAATAAAAGGTTATGAATCATCACTGCCCCCTCTGAGCGTAGACAGGAGAAAGATTGGAGGCCTGGAAGAAGCGCTGAGTGAGGCAAAAAAAATTGACCTTGGCGATGAGATAAAGGTTCTTAAGTCGAGACAGGAGGATATACTCACAGATATCAAGGACATAAAGAACAGGATGGAAGCGGTTCAGCCGCTGATCGGGCTCGACGCGGATCTGTCAGTCTTCAATACTTCTATGACAAAATCCTACATTGTATCATCAAACCTGGATGTCAATATTGAAGCAATACTCAGATCGGAAGTAAGAGACTGTCTTATTATCCAGACCCCTTCAGGAAAAATAATTGCGACCATCCGCTCCGATTCTGAAAGGGGACTTGCCACAGTATGCAATTCCAATGGTTTCCAGATGATGCACATCCCAGAGATGCATGGGAAACCGGCCGATTATTATGAAAACCTGGTCGGCATGCTCAACGAGAAAAGCAAGCATCTTGAAGAGATTGGGAACGAACTGCTTGAGATATCAAAAGCCCATTATTCCAGTATTGTACAGGTAAGGGAGCAGCTTGAGATTGAACTGCAGAAATTGGAGGCGGCACAGCGATCACTGTCATCCGGTGAAATTTTTGCAATTGAAGGGTGGGTGAAGATGCGTGACTATGAAAATATCTCAAGCAGAATTAACAGGTTCACAAATGGTGCCTGTCTCGTCAATACCATACATACAGATGAAATGCCCCCCACTGCAATGCGGAATCCTAAGGGATTCAATGTCTTTGAGTTCTTTATCCGCTTTTATTCCCTCCCTGTGGAAAATGAATTTGATCCTACACTTATTTTCGCGATAATATTCCCGTTCTTCTTCGGTCTGATGGTAGGTGACTGGGGATACGGACTGATCATACTGCTTGTTTCACTCTGGATGGTTCGAAAGATAAGGCATCCAGAGACATTCTCGATCTTTCCTAAAAGAATCTCCTCTTTCGCGGTTCAGATTCTTGGAAAGGGCCCTCTCTTGGTGCTTGCAAAAGTCCTGATCCCGTCATCAATAATTGCAATTATTACAGGCGTTGTTTTCAATCAGTTCTTTGGATTCCACATACTTCCATTCACGATCGTGAATGTTGATTCGAATTATGGAATTACAAAACTCTTGCTGCTTTCCGGATACATTGGGCTTGCAATGGTAAGCTTTGGTTTTGTGCTGGGTATACTCAATGATGTTTTCACGGGCGAGAAAAAGAAGGCAATAGGTGCCGGTGGATGGCTGATGCTTGCCTGGGGAGTTGCAATTACCGGCCTGAACTTCATACACAAGTCGCCCATCTCCCTTGATCCTGTTACCGGTCCTGCTACTGCACTGCCGATTTACATTGCAATATTGGGTATAATCCTGGTTGCAATAATGGAGAAAAGCAGGGGTATGATCGAGGTACCTTCACTGATCTCCCACATCCTTTCATATACAAGAATCGTTGGCATACTTCTTGCTTCGGTGATCCTGGCGCTTGTCGTAAATGATGTCTTCATGTCGGATATTCACAAAGGAATCGCCTTTATACTGCTAGGTGGAATAATTCTGGTCCTTGGACAGATTTTCAACCTTGCAATCGCAATATTTGAACCGGGCATCCAGGGTGCAAGGCTTCTTTACGTGGAATTCTTTTCCAAGTTCTACAGGGGAAATGGAAGGCAGTTCCGTCCTTTCGGCTCCAGGAGGAAATACACTCTCCCGGATGAACCTGAAGATTAGATACGGAAATTGAATGGTATTTGACCGGGCGAGAAAATAAGTTATACCTAATTTACCTATCGTCAAATATGGCAATAACTGAGACTGTTCTCATACTTATTATCGTTCTTGACACTGCAGCCAGTCTTTTTATTGGGGCATGGGCCGGTCGTTTGCTGACAAGATATCCCTTTGGAGCGTCTGGGTTTACCGGCGTTGAAAGCATGATCAACAGGAGATGTGTTGTCAAACTGGTTACGCCAGAAAGAATCGAGGTCTTACTTGATTCACAGGTCTGGGCAGCTGAGCTCTTTGACAAGAATGAGAAAATCGCCCCTGGCGACAGGGCGGTAGTAAAGGATGTAAGCGGCCTGAAGCTTATCATTAAAAAGGTTGAGTGATTGGCAGTTTTTTTACAAAGCTCCGGATTTCAGGTTTGAATAGAAGATCTTACAATTATCATTTCCCTTCTTCATCATAGGTATATCCTTGTACCATGAATACGTTATACAACATGGAAGTTGCCCCTGAAGTGCATGGCTGGATAGAATGCCATCCCCGGATCACCAAATGCAACTGATAATTTGGATCTTCCCGGAAGGGATCAGAAGCTCAGAACAGTGTAACCTGAATTAACGTAATGTGAGATCCTCTCGCCCGCCGGTTTCAGGCTGATTCCCATTGATTCAAGCTTCTCTTTCTTACCGCTTCTCTCTGCTATAAATACGCAGGCAGAGTCGATTGCACCAAGGTTGTAAAGCTTCGTGAATGCCTCAAGTGGTGGTCCTTTCAATTCTGTGATGTATTCCTCACTTGGTCCAAAGAATATCACCTTCAGATCTTCATATCTTTTAGCTTCAGCAGATCTGGAAGCGTTTACCAGACCAATGTTGGCTCTCTCAGGATCTTCCTTGCCCGCAATTATCAAAAATAGTACTTTGCCCATGTCTATTGATTGTTTGATAATATTAATGCATTGTGTTAGGGCATAAGAAAACACTGAATAAGAAGAAAAAGTAGATATTGCATTCAGGTATGATAATGCGTGTTCAACGACGAACTTTCTGAGATATTCAGTGAGATGGCTGATATTGAGGAAATTGAGGGAAAGCGCTGGGAATCCTTAGCCTACAGAAAGGTTTCGGGAAACATTGCAGCCTTAGGCGAGGACATAAGGGAAATATACCGGCGGAATGAGCTCAGAAAGATAGAGGGTGTTGGTGACGCCATAGCAAAAAAAATTTCCCAGTACATAAACGAAGGCCGGATAACAGCCTACGATGAAATGAAAAAGAAGTATCCCATTAACTTCAGGGATCTGAGAAAAATCCAGGGCCTGGGTCCTAAAAAAATAGCCATTTTATTCACGCAACTTGGGGTGACAAACATTTCACAGCTATCTGATGCGATAAACAGCCATAAAATTGCTGATCTGCCTGGATTCGGAAGCAAGAGCGAGGAAAAGCTGAAAAAGAGCCTTGAAACATTTCAGCAGGTTGGTTCAAATAGAATCCTCCTGTCAAAGGGACTCAGAGAGATAGAATACATCAGAGAGCATCTTCTGGCGTCTGGCCTTTTCGAGAGGGTGGAAGCCGCAGGTTCATCAAGAAGGATGCGCGAGACTGTCGGTGACATAGACCTTCTGGCTATTTCAGGCAACGTGGAAAGTGCTACCGATTATTTTCTCAGTCTGGATCGAATTGATGGTGCCGTTTCCCGCGGGGAGTCGAAAGTAACTGTAAACCTTAAGATTGGGATTACATGCGATTTGAGATTCATAGAAGCTGACTCGTTTGGAGCTGCATTGCAGTATTTTACGGGCAGCAAGGATCATAACGTCAGGTTACGTGATCTTGCCATATCACGGGGCATGAAACTGAACGAATATGGCCTTTTCGCCGCAGATCAAAAAATTGCAGGCGCTTCTGAGAATGAGATTTATGAAAAACTCGGCCTTATGTATATACCTCCCGAACTCAGGGAAGACAAGGGTGAAATAGATGCAGCACTGGCAGGCAAGATCCCCCGCCTCATAGAGTATGAAGATGTAAAGGGAGATCTGCATATGCATACCTTCGACAGCGACGGCATGGCTTCACTGGAGGATATGGCTGTTGCAGCTAAAGCCTCTGGACTTGAATATATCGCCATTACCAATCACAGCAAATCCCTTATGATAGCAAACGGCCTGAACGAAGAAAGATTCAACACATTCAACGAAGAGATTGAAAGGATTTCGGAGAAGCTTGGTTTCAGCATACTCAAAGGTGTTGAACTGGAGATTCTGAAGGATGGGTCTCTTGATCTATCCTCGCCCTTATTGAAGAAAATGGATTTTGTGCTGGGGGCAATGCACCAGTTTGTCTCCCAGGATCGCGAGGAGAACACTAACAGGCTGCTGAAGGCAATCAGGTCCGGTCTCGTGAACTCCATAGCTCACCCTACTGGAAGATTAATTGGATCGAGACCACCATATCAGCTCGATATGGATAGAATTATGGAGGCATGTGCTTCTGAAGGCGTCTTTCTGGAAATAAACGGCTCGCCTGAGAGATCTGATTTGCCGTCAGACCTTGCAAGGAGAGCTGCCGGATTCGGTGTTAAGTTCACGCTTGGAAGCGATGCCCACAATACGAATGATCTTTCCAACATAAGAATTGCAACAGCTGTAGCAAGGAGGGGTTGGCTAAAGAAAAATGACATTATCAATGCTATGAATCTCAAGGATCTTCAAAAGGCACTGAGAACCTGAAAAACTCTTTCCCCTTTTTCGTCGTTTGCGCCGTAATTATATTATTGAAAATCGGACTGTACTTTCCATGTTTGACCACAAAAGAAAGAAAAAACTTGAAAACGCCAAAAAATATGTCACAGGTCACGAGGATGAATGCTTCAATGCGGTTTTTCGAAAGCTGAATTCCCTCGAAGACGGCGCATTCCAGGCTGGCACCTTCAAGATGAAATATGTGTATAGCGAGGTAAAAATCCCCGGCAAGGAAGAGGTGGAGGTTATTGAGGATGTTCCAGACAACATAGATAATGTATACTCAATTAGCTTTGACGTGACGGATACCGCTAAGAATGAATTGATAGGAATTGTATTCTACAGGGATAGTGTCTCCACTTATCCTTCGATACATGAAAAAGAAATTGAAAGGATTGTCATGTCAATACTTGGTTGATTCTGTTCGATCAGCGCAACGTGTTATTAAACTTTATAAACTAATACGTTTATAAATAATATCCACCTCTTCCTGTTATGGAAAAAATAGTGATTATAAGTGGTGGCACCAAGGGTCTGGGAAAATCTCTGGTCAGGCTGTTCAATAAAAGCGGATGGCTCGTATCATCTTTTGGCAGAAGTGTTTCCAGAAATGGCATTGAAAGCGGTAGTGGAATACTGTGGACGAAGGCAGATATGCGTTTTGAGTCTGACATTGATGTTGTAATTAAGAGGACACTGGAGGAATTCGGTACTCCCAATGTGCTCATACTGAATGCGGGCACAATATCTCCCTGCAGAGAAATTGTTGAAGACAGCATATTGAATCTGAGGAAGAATTTTGAGGTAAATGTATTTACCAATACTTACCTGACACAGCTGTTTCTTGCGAATTCAAAGAATGGGCTTGTTGTTCACATAACTTCCGATGTTTCAAAGACACCGGCCAAGGGCTGGTCTTTTTATGGTTCATCGAAGTCCGCAATGGATTATCTGATCCGGGCGTTGACGGTTGAGGTCCCTCATTCAAGGTTTATTTCAATTGATCCGGGCGACATGGCCACTGAGATGCACTTTGTTGCAGATCCAACAGCGGATCCGGATGAACTCCAGCCTCCGGAGAAAGCTGCTGAAAGGGTTTTTCAGAAGATTATAAGCGAGGCTGATGCAGTTTGAACGGACAGAACCTGATAATTATACCTGAAACCACGACAGGGGTTCCCCAGGAATATATGGGAATGAGAAGATCAGATGTTAAACTGCTCTGCATAGATCGATCAAAAGGATCTTTTGAGTTTGGAGAATTTGAACAAATTTTTGACCATCTTAAACCGGATGATGTGCTGGTATTCAATAACAGTTCAATGTTGCCAGCCCACTTCAGGCCTTTTGACAGGGAAGAAAAGAAGTTTGTCGACATAAATATCGGGTATCATGAAAAGGGGCTTCTTGCCGAGGTCAGATCAGGGCAGACAAATTGCTACGCAGGCAAGAGGCTATATTTTGCAGATGGATCTTACATTTCCTTATCCAGCAGAATGAAGGACTATGGAAGATATTTGGAAATTGATCCTGGAGACGGTTTTGATTTCCATGAACTGGGTTCATCTGAAGGTTCTTACATAATCTACGATGAAAACATGCGGTATTTACCCGGAAGTGTATATGCTTCGGAAATTGCCAGAATTCCGGGTTCGGTTGAATATCCTTCGGCGTCAAGACCATTTACAGGTTCGATCCTGAACAGGTTGAAGAAGAATGGAATAAGGATTCTCGAAATAACGCTGCATTGCAATCTGGGTTCGCTCGATGCAACTGAATTTTACAACAAAAAACACCTTCTTCCTGAATTTTTTTCGGTTGGCAAAGATGTCGCTGAGGAGCTGACGCATCTCAGGAGAAATGGGTCCAGGATTATAGCAGTGGGCACAACGGTTGTTAGAGCCTTGGAAAGCGCAAGGAAGGGCGACAAATTTTACGCTGCTGATAGATATACCAATATAATGATTGATGGTTACAGCAGTCTGGGAATCGATGGCCTAGTAACCGGGATGCATGATCCTTCAACATCCCATCTCCTCATGCTCTCAAATTTTGTGGACATTGAATTGATTAAGGCATCATATCTGGCCGCTGCGGAAAGTGGTTTCACCTGGCATGAGTTTGGTGATTCATGTATAATATTATGAGTCCCTGAACTTACCTTTTCTTATAAGAGCAACGAAGATAAGTGATGCAACAACAACCATTGCTATAATAATCAGGACGAATTCAACCTCATAAGGTATTGGCGTCGGTTTGGTAAAGTTGATTATAAGACTCGCAGCAGACCCGTTGATTATTAGAGAGCCTGTTAATGGTGACGTGGTATATCCTGTTACATTTGTCACAGAAAAAGCATAGGTTCCATTACTGAGGGAGAGCACAAGAGGATTAGAGGACAGGTGGTAGACTGTTCCATTGAATTCTATTGTCCAGTTCTGGCCCGAAGGGAGGCCTGACTCGCTCAAAGTTACGAGATAGGTCAGCCTGAAGAACTCAATCGGAACAATCACATTTGAACCATTTACAGTAAAGTTGCCCTGAAGGGATGCTGCGGAAAATATATCAGAGGACCTGGTAAAGCTGTAATGATAAGTGCCATTTGTCAGATTCAGGAAATATGATGATCTATGCAATGGACCGGAGAGTGCTATTCCGGAAACATTCACAGACCACGTGACGTTTCCGGCCAGACCGGTCTCCCTGAACTCAACCAGGTAAACCTTCTTAATGAATGTGATGTGGATGCTCAGATTGCTTCCGTCTATCGTGAATGTCCCATTGCCCTCTGGTGCATATATCGGGTTCGATGCGGAAGCACTGTATGTGTATGGCCCATCCGTTACGTTTGCAGAAAATGACGATCCTGCCGCAATTGGACCGGAAGGCAGAAGTCCGGAAACATTCACCCAGTAATAGGTTCCAGCAGGAAGTCCGGTCTCGTTGAATGTAACAACATAATTGCCTCTGACATAGAAAGCGATCCCCTGCTGCAGACTCCTAGAAGAATAATTAACATACCAGGTATCATTTGATGCATTCTGGAATATCAGATTTGCCCCCGTAACCTGTGTCTGGTCTGATGCATAATCAATGACTGATGATAATGGCATCTCCCATTTACCTGAACCGTATGGTTCCACCTGAGGACTTATGATACCAGAAGTGCCATTGCCAAAGACCCCTGTCTTCGAAGAAATAGCCCCAGCAAGTACGATCTGAGGCACAAGGGAAAGAGGTGAACTTTGCCCCGGGAACTGGCCTATCGAAAGGATGGCCCCGTTGTAATAATATGTGTAGCCCTTCTTTCCTATGATGAAGGAAGAACCAGGTACTGAAAGTTTAAGTGAACCTGTCCCGACAGATGATACTAAGACGCTTGATAGTGAATTATTGCCTGGTAGGATTACAGATGTAATGTTGAATATTTTCTTAAAAGGAAGAATTACCTCAGTTGAATTGTAGACACTTATCCTTTCGTTCCTGAATGTTCCTGAGAATGGTGCATTAATAGATATCGAAAAATTTGCAATGAAATCTGAGGAATTTATGCCGCTTATTTGTAACATAGACTGGGCCCAGTATTCAGGAAAACCTGTCTCCCCGGCGAGGAAGAAGTTTTCCTCTATGGTGGCATTATATTTTGAAAAGACTGTGCCGTTTGGATTGTAGGATGTCACGTTCAACCCAGTGAGATTTATGGATGCAGATATACCTGAGAGATCTCCTGAAATGCCATTAAATGTCTGTTCCAACAGATAATTTGTGAGGTTGTAAGCATTGACAGTGCCCCATCCATTTAGCAGGCTGTATCCGTACCTGTCCTGATAGAGAACATTGCATCCCCTGACTACAGGATGAAAGGCAAGCGAGGGCAGTGAAGAGTTGTATGAGATTTGCTGAAGAATCCCTTTCTGGCCCTGGTAAAATGAGTCGGTATACTGCAATGTACCAATTCGGTAAATTTCAGGATCAACAAACCCCATGTTCCCGTCTCCCACCTTCATCAATGAGTGATCAATTTCAGCCAAGATGCCGCCTAAAGAAGGAGATGCTATACTGGTTCCTGAAACCGCTTCGAAAGGCCGTCCCAAAGAAGCATTTGAGGCTAAATAGGTTTTACCATCTAGAGTTATAGTCATTATGGTATCATTTGCAAGGGATGACAGATCTGGAACCCCACGACCAGCGCCTTTGATAAGAAGATTCGCAGACGAATTGACCTGCCACGATGGTTCCGAATATTGATGGGATATTCCTGACGTAGTGCCGACAGCGTAACCTGTGGATGATGTTGCTGGAACAAACCAATTCTGCTCGGACACGATGCTCAGATTTGCATTCAGGTCCATAGATACACCACCAACTGCCAGCATACCGTAATTGTCATATGCAACAGAGGCGGGAAAACTCTCATTTGATCCTATATATTCTGGGCTTGTAGTCGAGTTACAGTCGCCACCGTCGCCGCTTGCGGCCATTACCGTTATTCCGCGAAGATTCGCTTCTTTGAGCATGGAGTTCCAAGTAGAATTGACACAGTCGGTTCCACCCCATGAGTTTGAAATCACGGAAAGATTGAGCAAATTACTGTATGCCGGTGACGTTCGTGACGGGTTTAGTAATGCAGCGAATGCCAGATCAAGGCAGGAAATACTTGATGTGTTGCCATAGGCATTATAAATTGTTGAGCCGGGTGCAGTGCTTCCAAGCATTTCGAGATCAAGCGTGTTTTCAATGTTTGCACCTGTTGTATCGTATGATGACAGGAAGCTCGGTTCAGGAGCACCGTATATTGGATACCCATATACCTTGCTGTGAGGTTCTCCCGATGGAATGGTTTCATTGTAATAATTGTAGATATCAGAAGGATCAAACGGGCCAACGTAGGTGCCAGGCTTAAGGAGTCCTTCCCTTGTCTGGACGCTTCCTGAACCGTTGTATACACCGGACCATAATATTGTTGCCTCCACCATGTTTGTAGGATAACCATACTGCTTGAAAAGCGATACTTCATTCATTGCCACCTGGAGGTCTGATCCTGAAAGGTACTGGGCCCCAGAATAATTCACAGGAATCGGGTAACCTGATGAAGATTTTGATGAACTGTTCAATCCTGTTACCTTCAGTATCTTCGAGATTAATGGGGAATGCTCTATTAGGAGCTCAGAATAATCAGAAAGGCCAGATATGGACTGAACAAAAGGTTCTATCCTTGAAGGCAGGCTCGGTGTCCCGACTGGGGCATAGAAATCACCAATTGGGGATGTGTAGTTTTCAATTGTGACGTTAAAAATATTTCTGATCGTGTTTGCAGATGCCTTGAAGCCAAGAATGGAATGATCGCTGAATTCCTGTATTTCGACTGCCCCAGATGACTTCAAGTATTTTACAAGTTCACTGTATACATTCTGAGGTCCTCCGAACATTTCATTGTATTGATTGAGGGAGAGGAAATGATGATAAAGTGGAGAAGCCGGATCGTTTATTTCAGAAAGTAGAGAATTCATCAGGGTCTCGTTTGAGGGGTATAGGCTCACGACTACAGTCAGAAGAGAAGCAGGGGTCCCATTATCCTCGGTGTATTTTGACACCCCATACTGGCTGTAAAAAGGAATATAAGTTGCAACCGGTACAATAGGCCCATAAGAATTGCTGTTAGTAGATGCATAATGATCAGACATTATGTTATTATTTCCACTTCCGTCGCTATTTACTGCAATAAATAGTGATGAGCCAAGAAGAATAATGAGAACCATTATTGAATAAATTGTTCTGTTACCAATTACTGAGGTTTTTTTCACGCTTACAACATTTATTAAAGTGAATTAGCGTTCAAATACTTTTTTAGCTTTATTTTCTGATATAATCTTCATAACTGTTGAAAAGACCTGCTCTTTTTTTGCCTGATCCGGATCTGATATATTTCCAAGGTCAATCCTCCGGTCGCCTATATCAGCGTAAAGTCAATTAGAGTCCAGATGAAAGTGCAGTAATCCTCTGTTTCTGAAATAGAAATGACAGGGCGATTTTTCACTGATTCCTTCGATCATTCTTATCCTCGCTATAAGATCACTAACCGAATTTAAGTCATTGCAGGATGCGTGCCGCATGCAGATTCTAATATATCAATTAAGGAGAATTATTTAGTTATTCTCAT
>JAJZLW010000071.1:21162-41860 GCA_021850505.1 Thermoplasmata archaeon | reverse complement strand
TCCTAAGAGCCTCGCGCTTCTCTTCAAATTCGTCTAAAAGCTCGGTCATGATCACCCTTCGTTAAAAGCCTCCCTCTATTCCTGAACGAGATAAATATCTTTCGCAATTTTTTTGATTTTTTTATCCCGAAATGATGCTTCTACTCCCGTTAATATCAGAATATTGAATCTTCAGGAAAAGTTCATTTCATTGCAGAGTCGGCAGCGATTATTATTGGGTCCCATACTGGTCCGAAAGGCGGAGTGTATCCAAGATCCGTGTAGAAAAGATCATCAGCAGTCATCTTGTTTTGTACAGCTACGGCCAATGTGTTGAGTCTCCATGCCCCGCCATCCTCTGAAACAACCTGGGCACCAAGGATCCTCTTTGTTCCGGTATCATAGACAAGCGACAGGAATACATCTGATCCTCCCGGATAATAATTGGCCCTGCTCTTTGCCTTTATGTTTACTGATTTTGCGACGAATCCTGCCTTTAACGCCTCATCCAAAGTTAAACCAGTAAATCCTATCTCGTAATCGAATACCTTTACCAGTGTTGTGCCAATTGAGCCTGGGAAGGTCATAACAGATCCGCCGATATTTGAGCCGGCGACCCGTCCCATCTTGTTTGATATCTGTGCAAGAGGATGCCAGTCTTTCTTTCCAGTTACAATGTTTATTGTTGTGGCGCAGTCTCCGGCTGCGTATATATTCGGATCGCTTGACTGCATTTTTTCATTTACGACAATCAGGCCCCTTTCGTCCGTAATGATCGAGCATTTCTTCGCCAAGCCCGTGTTTGGGTATGTACCTGTGGCAAAAAGTACAAGATCATATTTATCCTGCCTCCCGTCATGGTGGACTTCGAAAACTGAGCCATTCCTTGCAACTTTTTCTATGGCAGAACCCTTGATCACCCTGACCTTTGACTCGAAATATTTTCTGAATTCTGCCCCGACAAACTCTCCGAGATGCCTGAACACCGCGTTGTGCCTGGAATATACTGTAACCTTAAGCCCTCTTTGCACGAGCGAGGCAGCGAGCTCGATCCCAAGTACCCCGTCACCTATTATTCCTACACTTGATGCGCTTTTAAGTTCCTCCTGGATCGCCGATGCTGATTCGAGGGATCTCAGGCCCATTGCGTCTTCAAATTGAAGGTTTTCAGGTATCTTCGGGGATACGCCAGTTGCTATAACGAGTCTGTCATATCTCATCTTCTCGCCATTATCGAGATCGAGGGTTCTCTCATCCCTATTAATGCCCAGAACTTCTATCCCGGTTCTGACAGAGATGCCCCGATTCTTTGTGAACTCTTCAATACTATAGTGAATTAGATCGTTTATTGATGGCACGACGCCCTCAAGGAAATATGGTATTCCACATTCAGCATAAGATACGTATTTCCCCTTTTCCAGAACTATCACATTGAGATCAGGATTCACACGCTTTGCCTTGGATGCAGCAGACATGCCTGCTGCCCCTCCTCCGATAATTACAACATCCATGGTATCTGTTGTGTGATGTGAATTTTATATTTAACAGGTTATCCCTTATAATCAAGGAATAACTTAAGACTGATTTGATAAGGACCGTTTTGGGATTGTGCGAAGCTGTTCATAGATTTCTTCTGCCGCTTTTCCGGGATGCACCGATTCGTAGAGGGATCTTCCCATAATTACGAAATCAGCTCCTGCACTGATAGCTTTGCCAGGATCGCCACCCTGGGCCCCTGCACCAGGAGAAATTATAACTTTATCTGGCAATTTTGATCTTATATATTTCAGCATATCCAGATTATTTGCAGGCGCCACGACTCCATATACGTTCGCATCTTTTGAGATCCTTATCAGTTTGTCTACCTGCTGATCCATGACTTCCGATGCTCCCTTATGAGACATCGCAACGACCGAAAACACTTTCAGGGATGGCTCTGTTTTTGATATCTCCTGAAGGGAATCGCTACCGACAAAAGAATGTGCAATAACTCCATAAGCTCCACTTTTTTTTATTATACCTGTTATCAGACGGTGTGTGTTCGGTATATCAGCAAGCTTCAGATCGCAGATGACCGGTTTAATTCTGCTCAGATCCGATATGATTCCAGCACCAGCAGCAAGAATAAGCGGCCAGTTTATCTTTATAAATGATATATATTCTGATATTTCACTGGATATCTGAATCGCTCTTTCTTTTTCCAGTACATCCAGCGCAAGGATTATTCTGCTTTCATCCACTTTCGGTGATAGTTTTAAAGATATTAAACGTTAATAAAAAGCAGGAACACATTAAAATCTATTCACATTCATATCTTGGTTTCAACAGTGCATACCATTGGAAATTTATCAAAGCAATCTAAAGTCGTGCTGTTGAATTTGATCCACTTCTTCCCGCTCACTTATTCTACCATCCATGTGTATCTGGTAATTCATTAAGTTACGAAAGGAATAAAGGCAGACACGCCTTTGAAAGATCAGGCAGCTTTAACTCCAGCACAAAAGGATGATAAGAATAGAGGCAGGCGAAGATCAGGAATGCAGCGAAGAAAATCCTGAATCAAGTCAGGAAATTATGACATACGCTGTAAACAGGGATTGTTTATAGTAATACCAAATCTTTTTCGAACAATTAAAAATATACAGAAAAGGTAGTTGTTTTGTAATTCTCGATGCAAAAAATAAATTTTTTAGCTTTAAAGCCTGCTCGGTTATTAAATAGCAAGATAATCAGGAAATTTCCTCTATGTTCATTTCATCATCTGTGAAACCAAGCCTCTTTCCAAGACTAAGTAGGTCGCCTTTGTCTGCAACTGTGTAAGGTGATTTTACCCCCGTAAGAAGAACAAGCACCTTCATCTTTCCTGTCATTCCTGGATCAATGCTTGTACCCCAGAATATTGTGGCATCATTGTTTATCCTTCTCTGGACCTCCTTCATTGCAGTCTGGACCTCCTTAAGTGTCATGTCAGGACCGCCAATTACTCGCATTACACATCCCCTTACTTCGCTGATGTCCGCTTCAATTAGCGGGAATTTAAGCGCGTTATTCACAGAAGAGATAACCTTGTCCTCGCCTTCCGTTGCTTCCCCTACGCCGACGATAGCAACTCCACCCGACTTCATTACAGCTTTTATATCGGCATAATCTATGTTTATTAAACCGGTTTTTCTGATCATCTCAGTGAGGCCTTTCATTGTCTCTGTCAGAACGGAGTCGGCATAGTTGAAGGAGCCTTCCAGAAACTTGTTTGGTGTTTCAGATATCAGCTTGTCATTTGGGATAGTTATAAGAGTGTCAGAATTCGGGAAAAGTTTCCGTATTCCAAGCATTGCATTGCCCATCCTTACTTTTCCTTCGCCATGAAATGGCAACGTCACAATCGAGATAACGGTCGCATTTGTCTCCTTGGCAAGTTTCGCAACTACAGGAGCGGATCCTGTACCGGTACCGCCACCGAGGCCGCATGTTACGAAAACAATATCACTCCCTTTAAGCAGGTTCCTGAGTTCGGTAACATTTTCTACCGCCGCTTCCTCACCAATCTGAGGGAGTCCTCCTGATCCCTTTCCCTTAGTGCGGATTTTTCCAATAAGAAGTTTCGCCTGTGATTTTGATATCTTTAGATGGTTTGCATCGGTGTTGATGGAAAGAAGATCTGCTCCCTTCAGTCCTGACTCCACGAGCCTGGTAATGGTGTTTGAACCTCCGCCGCCGCAACCCACTATCCTGATCCGGACCTTCTTTAGATTGGCTGCTCTTCGTATCTGCTCGTCTTCTGGCGCCTCGTAGCCATCGTCGTCCTCAAAACCTCCCAGGTCGTATATCCTTGGAGGATTATTCAATATCACGCTAATTGTGTCTTCCATATGTCTGACAATATTAATTACTACATATATATACTTTATTCCTTTGAATGTTGAGATATTATAAACATTCCAATTTGAATTTATATTTGATATGTCGTCAGACAAGTTTGTCAAAAGATTTTAGATTTTGAATCGATCCCGAAAGATGCTAAAGGATATTCTTCTAAAATCCGGTGCCATAAAATTCGGGGATTTTGTTCTGACCTCTGGGAAGCGCTCGAACTACTATGTTGACATAAAGGAAACCATGACGGATCCTTCTGCGCTGAAGGAAGTTGCAGAACTTATCTCAAAAAACCTGACATCCGATGTCATAGCCGGTGTTGAGCTGGGGGCAGTTCCACTTGTTGTAGCCGTTGCACTTCTTTCAGGTAAAAGGTATATAATAATAAGAAAAGAGAGACCACACGGAACAAAATCACTTCTGATAGGCCAGGCGCCCAGTGGAAGCGGCGTGAACATAATTGAGGATGTTGTGACAACTGGAGGATCGGTATTACGTGCCGCTGAAATATTGAAGGAATCCGGTTTGAAGGTAAGCAGGGTCATATGCGTTGTGGACCGGGAGGAAGGCGGGAAAGAGAACCTTGCTGAAGCTGGAATAGAATTGATCTCATTGCTGAGAATATCAGAAGTCAAAAGTTGATTTATCAGGATAAGATTTCCCATAATATACGGACACAAATAGAACTGGTTATATTTTGTGATCTGATTACCGCCCGGTAAATAGTCAGATGGATTTCAAGCCAGCAGTGATTCATACCACTCGTGCTGTTTATGCAATGAACTGGTACGACATATCCCCTGGCCTGATATTCATTCAATCCAGCCTTTCACTCAACAAGGTTCAGCTTGGTCTCGTAATCACAATTTTCTATATCGGGGTTGGTATATTCCAGATACCTGCGGGTTTCATTGCATCTAAATTCGGAAACAGGAATATAGCAGCAATAGGAATTATCGGCCTAGGGGCATCATCGTTAATATCTGGACTCTCTCCCGATTTCTTTGTACTTTCTGCTTCAAGGTTTCTCGCTGGATGCTTTTCCGCCATGTTCTTTTCGCCTGCCATTGGACTCCTCAGATCTGCGACATCAGACAGTAATTATAACATGCAGGTCAATATCTTCAACGGATCTTTCAATATTGGCGCGGCAGTTGGAATAGGCGCATGGAATTCCATAGACCTCCTCATGGGCTGGAGAGTTGGTTTCCTCATAGCAGGTTTCCTGACTGTCGCCACAGGTATCTTCTATTTCTTCTCCCTGCTTTCCGTGCAGGAGGAAAAGTCTCCATACAGCCCCGGCAGAAACCTGCTGAATGTTCTTAAGAGCAGGGTTGTATGGATCCTGGCGGTCGCAGGCACAGCAAGCGTCATATCTGAGAATGTTGTTGGACAGTTCCTGGTATATTATCTGGAGGATGGCCTGAACTTTTCATATGCTGCCGCATCGTATTCTGGATCAATATTCCTGGTCTTCGGATTTGTTGGAGGAATCCTTGGCGGGCTAACGATCAATAAATTCAGATCGGTGAAAAGCTTTTTCGTGGCGTCGATCTCAATCACCTCATTCCTTATGATTTCAATATCGTTTTTCCATAATCTCATCGTGATCTACCTGATTTCTGCTGTTTTAGGAATGTTCACTGTGCAGGGTTTCTCTGCTATATATGTGCTCGTCAGCAGGTCAATGAGCCACAGATCGCAGACCACCTCATCACTATCTGTTGTAAATGCAGCCCAGGAGGTGCCTGGGTCGATCTGGCCTTACGTTTTCACGCTGCTGGTTGCGGGGGTGGGTTATGGCAGATCTTGGGATATACTCGGGCTGGTTTCATTTGGAATGATGTTCATCATACTTATTCCATTTACCGCCAGAAAACGTGACCCGGAAATGAATGACACACATATGCGGTAATGACAAACATCACCTCTTGGTTGCCCTTGATGTGAAGCCGGTCGAATTGATTAAATGGCTTATGAATGCAGTATGACCGAGCATTTCGCTTGAAGGCCTCGTCATGCCATGGCGAACAAGAAGGTTTCTTTTCAGGATCTCGCATGTTTCAATATGCACAAATCCGGCTTCCTGGTAAGAAATGACGGTCTTCTCAGTCTGGTTGAAATTTGGCGAATATGTTACAAGGTGGTGCCCGGCCTTAAGTATTTTTTTCACTTTATCAGCATAATTCCATGGGTCAGGTATATCCAGGAAAACAGAATCGAATAAAATGTCCGATGAAAAATTCCCAATATCCCCGAGGACAGGCCTCCAGTTGCTGATGTCATGATGCAAAGACAGGTTTTCCCTTGCGATCTGCAAATTTCTTTCGCTGAGGTCCACGCTTACAACTGATCCACCAGTGCCGACCGCCCAAAGTAAAGCAGCAGTCAGCTGCCCGCTACCGACCCCGGATTCGAGTACTGTGCTGCCGCCGTGGATGCCTGACATTTCTACCATATATGCAAAATCATGTGGTTTGATTGTCTGTGTGACCTTACCGGATACGTTTCCATAAATTGCAGGGTTGTATTCAGTCACAATACCGGACCGCCCATCAATTATAACTATATCGCCCAGGCCGGGTGAGGAATTCTGAGGCAGCTTGGATATCGTATTCCTGAATGTGACCTCCTTCCTGGTTTCATCGAGAAGTGCGACACCGTCTGGAAAAATAATCGTCTTCAATCAGTTTCCAGCCTCCGCTTTACCGCCATCATAATAGCCCAGGAAGATATCGGATACGTTATTGCCAGTTCTGCCCGATATTATTGCGGAGTTATGCCTGCTGAGAAGAGTATAACTATCATTGCCGTCGATGCTTGATTTCAGGGATTGACTGTCTATTTTCTTCTTGATATCAGAATCAACTATGCCGCCCATGGCTTCGCTGCGACCGTCTATTCCATCAGTTCCGGCGGAAATATAGAGGAAATCTTCATCAGGACGCATCTTCTCCATTACCATCAGGCTGCATTGCTGGCTCCTTCCACCGTACCCATTGCCATGAACATTTACCGTCGTCTCACCGCCGCCAACAAACCAGAATGGTCTTCTGCGTATCGCGTAATAATCCCTGATTAGCCTGACAAGTTGTTCCGCAAAATAACCCACATCGCCGCCAATGCTTGATCCAATGTCAAGAACATCATACCCATCATTTCTCAGGTAAGATGCAAGATCTGAAACAAAGTCGTAATTGCGCAATATCAGGAGATGCTTGATATCGCCTGAGAAGACGGGCTTTTCATACTTAAGATCCTTGTATCTATTGTCATTCCCCTGGCATGAATATTTCCTTAGTATGTCCGAAGGTTTTTCATGCACATCCATTGGTATAAGGGGACCGGATGCTATGTAGGAAAGATTATCAAAAGGCACGTCTGATATGTATAATGCAATGATCCTTCTATCCTTAAGGAAATTCAATAATTTGCCGCCTTTGACTGCAGACAGGGATATCCTGACTGTGTTGAGGTCGTTAATGTCAGCACCTGAATTCATGAGACACTTTGTGATTTCGAGAATATCCTTGAGTTGATATGATTTGTCTGGGACCTCGAAAATCGCTGAACCACCGCCGGAAATTAGAAAGAGGATCGTACTCCCTTTTTCAGTCTTCGATATGAAATCCAGTAATTTCAAACCAGAGTCAATGCTTTTTTCAGACGGGAAAGGATGAGTCCCCCTGAGCACTGAGAGCCTGTCGTCCTTAATGGAAACAGTATCATCTTCAGGAATGATTATCAGTGCTTTCTCAATAAAGTCACCAAATCTTCCGCTTATCCCGGAATACATTTTTTCTGCGGCCTTGCCGATGCCGGCAACATAGAATTTCGGGGTATCGCCAGGTATGAGATTTGCAAGTTTGTCTGAGCTCTGGATAATCATTGCAGGATCAAGGTCATAGAAAGAGCGCTGCAGGATGTTCAGTGCATATATCCTCCGCTCGTTAATCGCAATTTCCTTCAGGTTTTTAATCAGACTTGTCTGATCCTGCATCACCGTATTCTACCCCCAGGTCGGAGAGAAGCCACTTTATTATTCCCCCCTCAATATTAAACACATTTTCAATTTTATTGTCGACAAGGAAGGATGTCGCATAGTAGCTGCGGTGACCACTGTTGCATATAATTCCTATCTTTTTTTCACGTGCCATTTCTCTTATCCTTTCAATGTTATCCGGGATCTGATTCATGGGTATCAGAATAGAGCCTTTTACATGACCGGTATCACTGGCATATTCCCATGGCTCCCTGACATCAATAAACGCTATGGATTCTCCATCCTCCTCAATCATCGCCTGCACCTCTGCAGGCGTAAACTGTTGAATTCTGCGGCTGTTCATGTTCCCTTTACGGATGGTATAATGATTTTCCTCTAATAATCCTTTTAGTCGATTTAAACGGTAATGCCGAGGGCCGAATATACTTTAAGCCATCTTGCAATGACTGGGGATGTTTAACGTTTCAGTCATAGGTGGTAGCAATCCTGATAGTTATCATTACGATATTGCATACAGGACGGGCTATCTTCTGGCGAAGGAGGGAGCAGTTGTACTTTGCGGCGGTTTGACCGGTGTAATGGAGGCAGTTGCAAAGGGCGCTAAAGAAGCGGGTGGCATATCTGTCGGTATCCTGCCAGGTTTCACAACTGCAAACGGCAATGAATATCTGACGGTAAAAATACCAACTGGTATCGGATATGCAAGGAATTTTCTCGTGATCCGCGGAGGTGAGGTTGTTATAGCAATAGACGGTGCTGCAGGCACTATGAGCGAACTCTATTTTGCACTATCTTCCATGAGGACGGTACTTGCCCTTGGCAAAGTCCATCATCTTGATGTGGGTCACGAGAACGGCAACTATATTGAGTGCAAAACACCCGAGGAGGCTGTTGCATTAGCAAAAATTCACGCAAAGAAATTCCGAGACCATAACATTTCTGAAGAGTCAGCTGAACAATAATTTTGGTACAATAACGTACCAATATAACAATATATATACCCATGAATCTGGATTTGATGAACAGCAAAATCATAGCATTGATAGCTATAATCCCCCTCCTTCTGCTCGCTGTTGGAGGGACATCATTTGCTAACACATCTACGAACACCCAGTCCACTGGCTATTACAGCTATGGATTGAATACAACAACCAGCACTATCACAGACCTATCATACAAAGGCGAAAATGGTAATTTGCTCTTGGCTACGGAATTGAATGTAAACGATTCCGGGAAGCTCGGTTTGCCCCTGATGACAGGGATGAATTTCGTTGGGATGAAGAACGCAACAATACTGAACAGTTCTCAGAATTCGGTTTTCCTGGTAATGGCGAACCACATGGATTCAGCGGTGAACATTTCGTTAACAGCAATACCCGTACCTGTAAGAGTCGATTTCAATTCTCAGGTCGGAGTAATGATGGACGGAATGGGTTTCTCGTCTGATACTTATGGAAATATGCAGTCAACTGCCTATTCTATCGTGGTGAACAACACAACATTCTTCATAATTTCTAACGCGCAGATGAAGGGATCATCCAGCCAGGTTACATTCCAGTCCTCTGGATACACACTGGTCGGGATCATATCCTTCGACAGGTTTGTAAAGGCTGTCAGCAGTTACAAGTACCTTAACAACGACAAGTTCAACTATAACGCGACCACAGGCTTTGTTTCGGGCAAATATACGAACTTCACATTCTCTGATGGAGTTTTTTCAAGCATAACCTACAGAATGGAAAATACAGTCCTGTTCTCATCTCTATACGCAACCGGAAATGGTTCGCTTATGACTGGATCCAGCGTTCTGCCTTCCATTCCTCCAAATGTTCCAATCACACTCGGTTCACTGTTTGTCTATGCAAACAATACGTTCATTATCGGGATCCATGACAACAAGGTGTTGCAGACTGGAATGATTCTGGATAACGGAACACTTCACCTGCTTCTTGGAAACAACATAAGTGCCAAGATTATCAAAACACCAGGAACCGACCTCTCAGTTTCTCAGCAGGATTCAGTTGACTCAGCTTATATGGCAGCAAACACAGACATGCAAATGAATGGGAACATACAGGCTGGACCCCAGGCTGTTGAGATAACAGGAAACGGCATCACCGCATATATTTTCATACAGGGCGCAATGGCAAACATTACAGGGAGCCATGTCAATATAACAACTAACGGCACTGCAAGACTTACACTTGTTGCACCACCGGGACTGCAGGGCAGACTGAGCGGCGCATTATCAGCGGTTGAGAAGGCACTTGCGACCGGCAGGATAGCGGCTGTCATATCGATCAGCGATGGAAGCAGTACCAACGCATCTGTTACTATAGACGTAAACACCACGGTGCATTCTGTAGTTGCAAACATCACGAATGGCAGGGTCACTATAGATCTCTCAGCGGAAGCAGGTCATCATCTTGGTACAAACGTGGCGATTTTCATATCAAATTCTGTAATTGCAACAGACTCATCACTGCATTTGACATTTGATGGTGTAAGTGTTGGCGTCCAGACTGCCAACGGCGTCATAAATGCGACTTCAAACACCACAGCTTCCTATGCAGTCATAAAAGTATCGAGTGGAATGCTTATCATATTCCACATACCGCACTTCTCCTACCACACGCTGGTCATATCAGGATCAGCTCCTTCTGTGACCTCAGGAATCAGCCAGGGCGATCTATATGCAATCCTTGGAGTTGTGGCAGTCATTGCAGTAATTTCCCTGATAGCAGTTGCTGTCAGGAAGAGCGGCAAAAAATAAAACTGAAATAATTTCTAATTTTTTATTATTTTTTTCTCATTTCAAAAATTTTCTTTAATTTTTTTTCGTCGGTAAATATTGATTTTGCGCCTAATTTTGTAAGCTTCGAGGAGGCGTATGCACTCATCAGTCCCTGAGAACAGTAGAACAGGAAAGTCTTGTCAAAACCGTACTTTCCGGGTAGTTCATCAACGATTGATATAGGATAATTGATCGCCCCCTGAGGATGCCATTCTCTGTATTTGGTCTCATCCCTTAAGTCAACTATTACAGATCCTTCCATAAAAGATGGATTCCTCAAATCAAATGATCTGAGGTCATGAATGTATCCATCAAGCTGCAATTTTCCAAGTACAATTTCGCTCTTCAATACTGCATCGAAGACATGTTCGCTGACATTATCGCTTTCAAGTTCCTCTCTCTTGATTGATACGCTTGGATTAAGGGAGAAAATGGAGCAGAATTCGCCAAGGCTTTCCCTGGGAAAAGTGCCGATTCTCTTCGCCATATCAACGATTTCATCCTTATCAAAACCAATAAGTGGCCGGTGTACCGGGAGCTTGACCGTCGCCGAGAGGGCAGCCAGATTCTCAGCTGTCTGGGAAGATACCTGCCCGATTGATTCCCCTGTTATTATGCCATATGCGCCAATCCTTTCCGCAACCTTTTCTGCAACTTCGTATATGAACTTCTTGAAGCCGACGTTTGGATGCGGGAAACCTTGGCCATGGATCATTAAATCTACGAGTGGTGAACAGTCGAAGATGTGGACCCTCATTTCAGAACCATGTGACCACGCATCAGCAAGAGGCTTTACTGTTCCAAGAAATTCAAGGGTATCTATTGGAGAAGCAAGTGAGCAGAAGACAACATCTATCTGGCAGCCGCGCTTCATAAGCATCCAGGACGCAACAGGTGAATCAATTCCGCCGGAAACGAGCGACACCATTCTTCCCTGTGTACCAATGGGAAATCCACCGGGACCCTGAATGATCTCATTGTAAAGATATGCCGTGTTTTCCCTTATCTCCATCTGGATCTCAGCTTCAGGGTTCTTCAGGTTAACACCGGATGAGAATGGATAGAGCCTCTCCCCAAGCAACCTCTCGACCTGGATCGAGGAAAAATCGTGGTCCCCGGTCCTCCGCACCCTGACTGCAAATTTTTTTTCCTTCACGAAATCCCTGAATTCCTTGACAGAAAGATCGATTAAATCATCAAGTGCGGGGAATTTTACCTTTTTGCATTTAGAGAAGGATTTAATGCCAAACACATGTGAGAGCAATTCCTGTACACGCATGGCATCCGATTCGTTCAATGCCTCAACAAACAGCCTGCCTCTTTCCTTCGTTATTTTTATATCCATATTATCGAGTGCGGATCTGATGTTGGTTATCAGCCTCCTCTCCATCTCGGATCGTTTTTTTGGTCCTTTAAGGCCTATTTCCGAATATCTCACTATGAATAATACCAATCAGTGACCTCCACCGGGAAACTCGATTCTGTCTATCCTGTATCCGACAAGAACAGGCGTTTCAGATGTGATCCACTTTCTCGCCTTTACCTCGCGGAGTTTCTGTGTCACTCTGGACCAGGAAACCAGGTTTTCGACTTCGTATATAACAACAAATTCTGAATCTGATATGCCAAAACTGTAGGTTGTGTATGACCTGATGCCTTTGTTATCAGGATGTGACAGTGCTGTCCCGATGTGTTCTGCCATTATGGATTTCCTCTCTTCGTATGGCAACTGGTACCAGTCATTGGACTTTGACATCGGGTAAGCAACAATATATTTCCCTGACGCTTCTTTCACGGTATCGTCAAGAGAAACACCCTTCTTCAGATACGGTGATTCATCATAAATGGAAAACAGCCCCATGACAATCTTTACAAATCCCTTGCTGCTGGTCTTAAGGGCTGAAGCGAGATCGCCAATCCTGTCTGCACTGTGTGTACAGAGCCATACTATAAAGGATGCATCATACCTTATCGATCTGTATAGTTTTAACGATACCTCGCCGTCCCTGAATGCAGAGAGAGTCTGGTTTATCTCCATGAGAAGATTCTCTTTCTGCTCACGCGAGACTCTGTAAAAGCTTGGCCTGAAATCTAATGAGAATACCTCCATGTAAATGGGATCGGATTCCTTCGACATAAAATGGTAATTTATATCACTCTTTTAAGGATTCAGTGATATTACCTGCTGATTGAATCTTAAAATGAATGTAGTCAGCGACAGTGTAGCTATCTGTTTCGCGATGAGTCAATCTGAATAAAAAATATTGAAAGTATGATTATTGCAGCACCCAGATACTGAATCCCAGTCAGGAATATGTCGAGTATCAGAACTGAGAAAATAGCCGCAGAAATGGGCTCCATTGATGCAGTTACTGATGCGTCGCTGGAATTTATGTGTTTCATGCTCTTTATGTACAGATAAAAGGCGCCAACAGTACCGACAATAACAACAAATAAGATCAGGCCTGCGATTGTCAGTATTGATCCCAGCGGCATGGAAGAAAGAGTTGAAATATACCTTACCGAAGGGTATAACCCGAAAATTGTGACAGGAATGCAGGCAAAGAGAAAGCCAAGGCTGATAGTCGGCTCAAAACCCTCCTTCTTAACAAGAACCCTGGCATATATCGTATAAAACGCGCCGCTGACGGCAGCCATTAAACCGAAGAAGAGCCCAGTAGGACTCACCACGAAAAGGCTTCCCGTAGAGTAGAAATTGACCGAGAGCAAAATGAGCCCGAAAAATGAAAAAGTAATAGAAATTACAAGGATCAGCGTGGTAGGCCTGTTTTTTCTAATTAAATCATAAATGACCACCATAGGCATGAACAGGTACTGAAGAACCGTCGCGGTTGTCGCGTTTGAATAAAATATTGCTGCCAGATAGGTCAGCTGGGCAGCGAAAAGGCCTATTACACCGAAAATCGAGATGCTTAATAGAGCCCTTTTATTGAAATGTGGCCTGATGAAGACAAACAGTATCAATGATGAAAGGAGAAGTCTGAAGAAGAGCAGTACAATATATGGCATTGCAGTGATAGAAAACAGGGAGTTGATGGCGACGCTTGATGCACCCCACATTGTTGCACCGACAAGGGACTGCGATATACCAAGGGATTTTTCCTTCATTGACAAATAGGTATTGCCCTTATACCTTAACGTTTTCCGGAACGAGCGCCAAAGATCGGGAATTTTGGATTATAGAATTAATCATAATTCTCCCTTTCAAGTTAAACCAAGAATCAAAAATGTTATCTAACGAAAAGTAATTATAAATTATGCCTGAAGAAACAATACTTGAGAAAGTTAAATCTGTCGAATTTTTTGTAGGATCGGCTAAACAGTGGGCGTTTATGCACCAGAACGCGCTTGGATTCAGGTTAAGAGGGTACGCCGGACCGGAAACAGGCATCAGGGATAGGGTGTCATATCTGCTTTCACAGGGTGATGCCAATTTTATCTTTACAAGTTTCATAAACCCCGATGATTTCGTCGGGAAGCACATCCACGTGCACGGTGACGGTGTTAAGGACGTCGCTTTCCAGGTGAATGACATTGATTACACCATAAGTGAGATAGAAAAGAGGAAACTGATCAAGCCGGCAAAGATCGAAACGGTGAAAACAGACAACGGAAAGATCAAAACAAGCTATATTCCGACCTTCGGTGAAACAATACATTCTTTACAGGATCTTGGTGATTATGATTCAGATCTTCCTCCGGGTTTCGAGCATGTGGAGGATGATCACAAACCAAAGGGGATAAAATCTATTGATCACATTGTTGGAAACGTTGAAGAGAAGAGGATGGACGACTGGGTAAACTATTATATCAATGGCCTTGGGTTCAAGCAGCTTATGAGCTTTGATGATAAAGATATCAGCACCGAATATTCGGCGTTGCAGTCAAAAGTTGTCGAATATAACAACAGAAAGATAGTTTTTCCAATAAACGAGCCCGCCTGGGGGCTTAAGAAATCCCAGATACAGGAATACCTCGATTATTACAAGTCGCCCGGGGTTCAGCATATTGCTTTCCTGACAGACAATATAATAGAGACTGTCAAGAGGCTTAAACAGTCTGGAGTCGAATTCCTTCCGACACCGAAAGTGTATTATGACGATCTTGAGGAAAGAGTTGGAAAAATAAAAGAAGATATTGACAAGATAAGGGATCTCGACATCCTCGTAGACAGGGACGAATACGGCTATCTCCTTCAGATATTTACCAAGCCTATAGGCGATCGCCCGACAGTGTTTTATGAAATAATACAGAGAAGAGGGGCGATTTCATTTGGAAAGGGTAACTTCAAGTCCCTTTTTGAATCAATTGAAAGGGAACAGGCAAAGAGGGGGAACCTTTAGGGTAGTGAATCCTTGGTTCTGATTGGAAGACTTAAATTCAATCATGAGGTCAGGACTGCTGTTTTTCATAATGGCAGCTATTACTCCGTATCTGATCTGACGGCAAAGACAGAATCCGAGGTAGACAGGGATTTTTATTACATTCTCAGGAATGCGCATGATTTTTTATCCAGCCCGGATGAAAAGTACGTTATTCATGAAAAACCTGAAGGTTATTCCATACCGGTACCGGATGTCGTATCATTAAGAGATTTTTTTGCATTTGAGGAGCATGTATCCAACGCAAGAAGAAAGAGAGGCGAAAAGGTTCCGGAAGAATGGTACAGGTTTCCTGTATTCTACTATTCTAACAGGAAAAGCATAATCGGGCACCTGGACCCACTTGAATATCCAAAATACACCAACATGCTTGACTATGAGATGGAACTTGCATTTGTTGTCGGAAAGAGGGGAAAGAACATTCCAGCTGATGATTATGAGGAATATATCGCCGGAGTGACCATCGCAAATGACTGGAGCGCCAGGGACATACAGAGGGAGGAGACAAGGGTCGGCCTTGGTCCTGCAAAAAGTAAAGATTTTGGTACTTCCCTTGGACCATTCATCCTATCAATCGATTCCCTGGCAAAGAATAAGGTTGCAAGAGGTGTATACAATATACAGCTTTCAGCTACAGTGAACGGGCAGAGATACGGCAGCAGCAATATGTCTAAAATTCATTTTGATCTTGGGAGGATTATAGAGAGAGCCTCTGATGAAACCACTCTCTATCCGGGTGATGTCATTATGACAGGTACCTTCGGGAACGGCACAATACTTGAAATGGAGGGGAGAGACTGGTTAAGAAGGGGAGATAAAGTAACAATAAGTTCAGATATGATAGGTGAATTAACAAACAGGGTGATTTAGGAATGGTTTTTTACTATAAGCAGGGTAAGGTGCCGGAGTTCAGGCACACATTTGATTCAAAAGATAACATCTTGAAGGAAGAACTTTTCGGCGAGGAGAGTTTTGATGGCTTATACTCTCTGCTGTACCATTTCGGAGAACCAACACGGGTCAAAGATATCAGCAGGGAGGAAAAGAAAGAATTTGATCCGTCTGATGATAATATAACCAAACACAGGCACCTGGTGACATCAAAGCTTGAGAGAAAAGGAAATTTCATTAACGGAAGGCAGTACCTCTTCTGGAACAACAGGATCAGGATAGGCATATCTAAGCCGGCTGAAAAAATGTCAGCATATATGAGAAATGCCCTTGCAGAGGAGCTTCTATTTTTTCACAGGGGCAAGGGAAAACTTTCAACCATATTTGGATGGATTTCTCTTTTTGAAGGCGATTACGTTTACATACCTAAGGGGACGACCTTTTTCCTCGATACATCAGAGGATGCTGAAATATTATTCATGGAATCATTTGATCGTATAGATCTGCCCGGCAGGTATCTTAACCGCTATGGTCAGCTGCGTGAAGGGACCCCGTATTATACAAGAGATTTCAGGTTGCCAATACTTTATGAAATTACGCCGGCAAATAGATACAAAAAGGTCTACGTTGATTATGACACCTATTACATGGTTGAAGATAGGGATACCCTAATATTCGACGTTGCCGGCTGGGATGGCTATCTTTACCCTTATGCAATCAATATTGAAAGAATGGCTCCGATCGTCGGAAAACTTCATCAACCCCCACCTGTCCATGAGAATTTTTCTGGAAAGAGTTTCATGGTCGGCACATTTCTGCCAAGGCCATTCGACTTTCATCCCAGATCTATTCCCATATCCTATTATCATAACAACATCGATACAGATGAATTTCTCTTCTATTCTTCAGGCAATTTCATGAGCAGGAAAGGGATCGAGCCCGGATCCATAACACTTCATGTCAGGGGGATCATTCATGGTCCGCAACCCGGTGCAGTTGAGGCTAGTATCGGTGCAAAGTCGACCGATGAAAAGGCGGTTATGATAGAAGCGTATGAGCCTCTCCAATTGACAAAAACAGCCTTGAAAATAGAAGATAAGGATTACATGAAATCCTGGTCTAAGGAATGATAATCAGGATATTTTCATTTCCTTCAATCCGCTCCTGGCGTTCAGCTCCCTGTTTATGTGCACCGAATCCATTTTCAGGATCTGGATTTCCAGAAGTGGATTGATGGTAGCATCAAACAGGTGTCCACCGGTTACGTTGTGATCCCTCAGAGCAAGTGATGCATGAACGTGGAACACCGGCTCGGTCTCAGATATGCTGCCATGCAGCGAAACAACCTCGCCTGGTGTTTCTATTATCTTATGCTCGTATTCCTTTCCGTTAAAATAGCCAAGATCTGATCTGCTGAACATTCCTATCCCCCACACTATCATCCCGCTCCTGACTGAATACTTCCTGATTATCTCTCTGAGATCATCAAAGATATTTTCACCGGATTCCAATTTTGCCAGTATTATGTTTCCTTCAATGTTGGATTGCATTTGTCAAGTAATGCACATTGTAATAAAAATATCTTCATATCCTCAGATGGAACAGACCTCGAATGGGATGGCCGGTACAGCTTATAAATTATTCTTCTGTCATGACTGATGTGAGTATCCTGTAAGTTAATCCCCAAACTCTTCCACCATAATAATCCAGACTGGGAAAACCGTTTTCCATCGTAGACTCTGTGAAATCTGATATGTTGACCCAGTGAACATCCGAAACTTCATCACCGGGTTTAGCCGAAGGCCTGGTTTCCACGACACAGTAAAAAACGCCAACCAACTTATTTCCATGCATTGTTGGATACGTTCCAATATAGCCCCCTGCATGGAGATTTACGTTAACTTCCTCCTTGGTTTCTCTCTCAGCTGTCGACCTAAGATCCTCGCCTGACTTCCTGAAACCACCCGGAAGGGCAATCTGCCCGGACCAAGGATCTCCTTCCCTAATATTCCTGACTATTAGAAGTACAGACTTTAGATCAGTTATAAGCATCACGGCCGCATCCTGATGCTGATCAATGAATTCACGTTCTTTGATCAGTATCCTTCTTTCAGAAGAGGTCAATATTTTCCATTATTAATAGCACCAATACTAATCTTTTCACCATGATTCGTAGGCATGAAATTGTCTTTCTTTATTTACTTGGAAAATTTTTACCAAGTCTGCTAAGAAAAGCATTTTATACATTAGTATGATGCTAATAAGATTTAATGGTAGCAAATGCGCGCAACGAACCTGCAGATCTGGTACCGCCAACAGATCGGAGCAGGCTTAGAAAGGGAGAGGTAGGAGTCTGGGGTGCTATTGCGGAAGAGATAGCTGCCATGGCACCTGCTTGTGATACTGTGGCTTTCATTACATCGGCTGCGGCATTCGCATTTTTTCTCACTCCGTTGGCTTTCCTGATTGCAACATTAACAATGTTTCTCGAAGTGAATACGCTTTACCACCTATCAAAGAGGCACGCCAGTGCTGGTGGCTACTATGGTTATATAGGTACCGCCTTCGGGCCAACACCGGCCATTACTTCAGGTCTTCTTTATGTTATGTACCAGATCGCAAGCACAGCTGCGATCCCGGTTTATGTTGGGGGTGTTGTATTGCCTGGTGTTCTGGAGTACTTCCTCGGCATAACTCTGCCTGGGTGGATTTGGATACCGTTTATACTTTTGTTTATACTTGCACCAATTACCCTCTCAATATTCGGGATAAGGCCGCAGATGAAGTATGTCAGGATCGCTGCCTTCTTTGAGGTCATATTTCTTGCCGTCCTGTCGGCAATCATAATAATTGGATCAAAGGACAATACCCTGATTGTTTTCAATCCGTTTGTTCATTCTGCTCTCTTCAACAAAGTGGGAGGTCCGCTTTCCGGGCTTGGACTTGGTATGATTTTCGGCCTCACGAGTTTTATCGGATACGGAGGATCAGCGCCTCTGGGGGAAGAGGTGACGAACAGCAGGGCCATTACGAAGAGCCTTGTCTTTGGGCTCATCATCGTTGGGGTTGTACTGACAGAGGTTGCCTATGCCTTGACAGTGGGCTGGGGCGTTTCACTGATGGCATCATTTGCATCCGCGAATATACCTGGGATAATAGTCGCTACTGCCTATGCCGGGGTTGCTGGTGGTGTTATGCTCGCGCTTGTTGCATTCAATTCGGCATTCTCCGATTCAGTTGCCATGCAGTCTAATGCGGGCAGGGTCTATTATGCCATGGGCAGGGATGGGGTGCTTCCGCATTACTTTGCTGAATTGCACAGAAAATACGTCACCCCACACAAGGCACTTATTTTCATTGGAACCAGTGCATCCCTGCTGGCAATTGGTGGCACATTGCTTATAAACTATCTTATTGGTAATTCTATTTCTTCTCTTCTCTTTGACACTGCCACTGGATCAGTTGTATCTGAATCTCTTGGAACGAGTTTTCAATTCTTTACCACTCTTGCCCTCTTTGGCCTTATTATAACCCATTTCCTGCTGAATGTGAGCGTAATGACCCTGTTCGTTAGATTGAAGGAAAAGCATAAGGGAATCCATAACCTAATCCATATTACGGAACATTACGTCCTGCCTATCCTTGCAACAGCAGTTTTTGTTTTCGTGCTTTATGAATCAGTAATTCCACCGATTTTTCCAATTACTGAAGCCATTGCTGCTTCTGTTATTTACCTTGCTTTCGCAATTTATTACGCAATCAGGATAAAGATCACGAAACCGGAAGTCGCAAGAAGGGCGGGTATAAGCGTGAATCTTGTGGAGGAGGAGAAACTTGCAAGATGATTACATAAGAATGGATCTTGCTTTGATAGAAAACAAAAAGGGTACTTTGGTTCTGGATAATAGCGGCCTTACGTATACTAGCAAAAAAGGTCTCAATTTCAGCATACCGGTTTGCGACATCAGGAATGTTTCTTTCATCAAGACCTCGTTAAAGACCTCAACATTAATAATTAACGAAATGGAAATAACAGTATGCAGGGCACATCTCTGGGCTGCTGATATAAACAATATCAGAAAAGATATATAGAAAAACTGTTTTAATTAGCATAAAAATTAAATCCCAGATCTACCCTCAGCTGCATTGACGCAAAAATTTTCCTCTGTGGATAAATCATTTCCAAGAAAAACTAAGCAGCATCTTTCCTTTTCGTATTTAAAACAATAATGTGATTGTTAAATAGTTTTTTGCAATGACTGAACCTGTTTAGGCGAGGCTAATCGGCAAATGAATTCTCTCTATATGATCGGCTGGGACATAAAGCAGGAGGCTGAGAAGCTCGAAAAGATGAGTGCGATTGGCACAAAAAGCCTTGAGAGTATGGTTCTTGAAAAAAATCAGAATTATGTTCTTCTTTCCACATGCAACCGGATTGAGTTTTATTCCACCTCACCATTCAAGACAGATAATTTACTCAAACCATTCCACAAGCTTGAGGGCAGACCAGCTATAGTGCACCTTTTCCGTGTTTCATCCGGTATTGAATCCTTATCACTAGGCGAGAATGAAATACTGCATCAGATCAAGGAGGCATTTGATTTGTCCCTGAAAAATAATAGGACAGACAAGGCGCTTTCAATAATATTCAGGAAGGCACAGAGTGTTGGAAAGAAGGCCAGGGAGGAAACTGGGATATCAAAGGGAAAGACTTCAATACCTGCACATGTTGGAAGTCTCCTTGAAAGCGTCTCT